>CALWFA010000080.1 GCA_944377465.1 uncultured Clostridia bacterium | reverse complement strand
GAGTATGAGGTCTGATATTTATTCCATAGATAGTTTGCATAGTCTCGTGGCATCATGCTCTTTGATATCAGCACTCTCGCCATTATATCCGGATCCGTTTTGAAATCTATATTTATCACTATCTGCTCCTTTTTTTAGTTTATTATCAACTATGGCATAGATCCTTCGTATTGCAAAGCCAGTCTACTATTCAAAATTTATCCTAAATCTCCTATCTAATGATAATTGAGTCAAAATATTGCTCTTGAAATTCGGTCAGAGCCCTGATCTGATCATCTGAATAATTTCTACCCTCTTTCATGACGACCAATTTATCATCGTCATCATTTGTCCTATGGATGATCGCTACGACCTTGCCCTTAAATTCGTCCAACGGAGTATGCTCTCCCAATACATACGCGTCCAGCTCTTCTCCATCGCCTGAAATGGTATTCGGGATATATCCGTAATTCACTGGATAGACAAAGCCGTGTTTTGGATGACGACTACCCTATTGTCGATCCATCTTCACCGTCACCATTTTACCTATCAATCCTAAATTCTTTTCTTCCATATTTTCTTCCTTACTTTAAATGAATTTTATTTCAATATGAAAAGCTAATTTATATTTGATGATTATATTGATAAAAATATTTTATTTCTAGTACTATCTATTATTTATACTAGCGAGAGAGCTGGATAATCATAGTTCATCGCATTTAAGAGTTCAAAAGTATCTATATCATGTACTACTAATGTCACATCTTTTAGAAAAGACGCGAAGATCCATTCTAGGTCGCAAGTCTTAGATATCTTGCCTACAAACTCCAGATGCCAATCTACAGTATTTTGAGACGCTGATCCACAGCCTAAGAGGAATTGTCGTAGTGAAGCCGTATTAGAAATATCAAAATGCTTGCCTAGATCTAGATAAAAATTTTCACTACCGTTACCACAATTTGCAAACATCTGCTCCATATTCGTCACCTTTGAGGTATAGAATTTGTCTCCTAGGTCTAGACTGAAACTTTTAGAGTGTTTACCACAGCTAGCGAACATTCCAAACATATTCGTCACATTTGAGGTGTCGAAATTGTCTCCTAAATCGACAACTAAATCGTTGTCATTCCCAAGGTTTGAAAACATTTGTTGCATATCCTTAGCGTTCTTGAGATTCAGATTGTCCGGCAATATGATTTCTATTTTCTCTGCATCTGAGGTGATCCCTAGACTATGAAATAGATTGCTCAGATCTTCCGCCTTAGAAAAGTCTACTAAGTCCAAACCAGTGATGCCTTTTAGATTGTAGAAATATGAAAATAAATATGAACTATCTTTAGGCAGTTTGAAATTCTTGTATATGCTAGTGTCTAGCCCGAAGTAGAGATGAAAATCACCATTGTCATCAGACTCTGACCAGAGATAGTTTGGCTCATAGATAGGATTGCCCTGTATCTCATCAGGGATCCCTTCTACAAAATGTATATAATTGACAGTACTTCTCGAATATCTATCATACCACATGCTCGAGGGTCGGGATATGACTGTCTCCTCTTTTTCTAAATATAAGGTATCATATATTTTCCAATTAAGCGTGCGGGGGAGATTGTCATTTATCAATTCATACTTCTCTTCATCATAATCTAGATGCACTGTCGCAGTATAATACTCTTCCCTGCCACTGTTTGGATAAACTTCCCAATAATTATTTGGCATACTATTATGAGTAATGCCGTCATACCAGACTGAGATCTCAGAGGGAAGTCCTACGACTTTCACTTCATATTCTGTGAAATCTAGAGACTCTCTATCAAATTCAAAATCGTCATTATAGTCCCATTTTGCGTTCGCGAGATCTAATTGAATTTTGGTGCTAGACTGAGTCTTTTTTTCGTTATCATCATCAACGCAACCAGCAAAAAATAATGGAATAGCTACTACTAATAAGATCATAGTGAATATATACAATTTCTTCATAATGTACCTCTTTTTTAGTATATCACAAATTTCTGAATATAGCAAAACAATAAATAATATGATTTTAGATATTTTTTACTAGGATATACTAGTCTCATATTATCTCCAAATGATTAGAACTGTTGCGACATAGCAAATATACAATTTTAATTATTAAAAATCAATGGCGGAGAGTGGCGGATTCGAACCGCCGAAGGCTTGCACCTTACCGCTTTTCGAGAGCGGCACATTCGACCACTCTGACAACTCTCCATAAAGTATAATGAATCTCATTATACTATATCTGGTGGTGATTATATATTTGTGCACGACATATTGAAATATCAATTTTGATATAAAACTAAATTGCTATAAACCTAAATATTATCCGTATCAATTTTGATATGACTAAAAATTATCGATATCGATTTTGTTATCATTATAATGAAAAACTGTTTATCTAATATTTTTTTAGGCTTACTATGATACGCTAACTGGATCTACTTTTGGTAGTCCTGCTTCAGCAAGGCTACTATTCTTGTATTCTTTATTGTCAGTGATCTCTTCTCCAAAATAGGCAGGTATCTCGAAGGCTTTAGCTTCCT
>CALWFA010000079.1 GCA_944377465.1 uncultured Clostridia bacterium | reverse complement strand
TCCTCATCATCGTCTTCATCTTCGATATCTTTGTCCAGCTCGACGAACCAGCCCGCAGAAGTGAGTAGATTCTCCATATCAAATAGATCAGTATCAAGTATTTCATTGATATCCACATTTGAGTAGTCGACTTCGATGATTTTAGCTTTTGGCTGTAGATTCTTGACAATCTTTTTCACGCGTTTTAGCTCTTCTGGGCTCACTTCACTGACTTTATTCAAGATCAAAATATCACAGAATTCGATCTGCTGAATGACGAGATTTTCTATATCTTCTTCGCCGATATTTTCTTTTACTAGATCATCACCACAGCCGAATTCTTGCACCATGCGTAAAGTGTCGACTACGCTGACGATTGCATCTAATTTGCAGTAAATAGGCATCTTTTTTGCTTTAAAGCTTTCGGTCAAAAAGTTTATCGTCTGCGCGATAGGTATCGGCTCGCATATTCCACTTGCTTCTATGATGATATGATCGAATTTCTGTTGCTTAACGATATCATGAATCTGCTCGATCAGATCTTTTCTGAGAGTGCAACAGATACAGCCATTTTGCAATGCTACTAGGCTCTCTTCCTTTTTGTTTACAATGCCACCTTTTTCGATTAGATCAGCGTCAATGTTTACTTCGCCGATATCGTTTACGATCACAGCGATCTTATATCCCTTGGTGTTAGTCAAAATATGGTTAAGTAGAGTAGTCTTGCCACTACCTAGATATCCAGTTACCAATGTAATAGGAATAGTTTTGAATTTACTCATTTTTTTCACCTCGTATATAATTATAGCACGAATGAGTAAAAATCAAGCAATATTTTTATAATTTTATTAAAATTTATCTAAAATTAGATATAAAAATCAAAGTTTTGACAGATCGCGATATTTCATATTTTCTATAGTGCTGGACAGTCCATTAGGTTGGAGTCCACCAGCAGTCCTATTTAGGATAAATTTATCAGGAAAGAACGAAATAAAATTGTTTTCATTTTTGTATATATCTGGCGTTTCAAATATGTAAATTCTGCTCGTATCGAGCGGACGAAACGAGTCGATCGACAGGCGAGAAGTGAATACAGAGCCAAAAATCAATCTATCAAATGCCTTTTGCAAAGTCCAATGCTCTCTAATTCGTTTGCCTATATGCGATGTGGTGCCGAGATAAATCTGTTTGTATTCATCTAATACCAAGATATAATATCCAGCGGAATATAGATATGTATTTAGATCATTTATGGGGATAAATTGTGGATAAGTCGTCAAAAATTTGTCTAGATAAGCATTGAATTCGCCGGCATCTAATTTCGCAAAAAATCTCATGTTTAGATCAAAATTGAATAATGCACATTTTGTGTGATTCTTAATATATTCATCGTCATAAATTTTATTAGTAAGAGTATTTTTTCTACTTGGATGAATGTAATTTTCTCTAGTAAGATTGAGACCAAATTTTGATTTTTTTATTATTAGTCCGAAATGATTCATACCTTATTATATTGTCTATCTGATAGATTAGTAGCGACTATGTGTGTCAACTAATAAGATATTTTGATAGATTATACAAATAATTTTATTTTTTTGATATTGACTTTTAATGGATATGTATTATAATCAATATATGAGCAAAATAGAAGAGTATCTTAATAAATATATGAATAGTGATTGTAGAAGATTATTTTTAGATAAATCACCATTTTTAGACGAGATTATGCAACGATATATTAAGGCGGTGGCAGCATGTCCGTATATTGGAGATGAATTTATAGATAGATTGCTAAAAATAAACGAACTCGAAATTATTCCATACGATTTTGACAAACATGTAAGCTCTGGTAATGCTGATGAAACTTATGACGAGATGGTGCGATTAAAAAGAGTAAAGCTATCTTTTCATCCGAATATCGCACTTCCACAAAATATCAATGTAGTCCCTAAAGATCTGCAAGGCGAGGATTTGATCAAATATAATATGGCTATATTGAATCAAATTAAGACAATTATTCATGAGCTAAATCATGTCGCTTGTGTCACTAAGGGCTATATAAAAAATGAAGACGGGACTTACCGCCCACTTACTAAGCCGGATATCGAGAAAGAAAATTATACTATATTCTTTAAAAAGGGCGGAGCAATGTCTGAGCGAGACATAGTAGAAAATGGTAGAGTCAGACATGGTGTGAATATGTCTTTAAACTATCTATTAGAGGGTTTGACTGAATTCTTGGCACATGAAATAATGAGATCTAGATATTTTGCGGATCTCGTGTATTGGCGAGTGGAGGACAAGAAGATCCATCCATATGATCTAGATTGGACATATGATCCATTCGTAAGTATTGTGATGATACTAAATCGACTGTATAATTACGCCCTGGTAGAAGCCTATTTCACAGGAGAATCAAAACAATCAGGGTATAATATTGATGAGATATACGATGTCGAAAAAATAGATGATGAGATCAGTAATATTGCTATGCCTATTCGTGATCTCATTAGGATATTTTCGGACAAAGAGAGTGAAGAGAAGTCCTCAGCGAAAACATTGGTGCAAGAGATTGCCTTTGGGGCACAATC
>CALWFA010000078.1 GCA_944377465.1 uncultured Clostridia bacterium | reverse complement strand
GCATATCATTTCAATAAAAAGAATTGGGTGACGATCTTTTTGGATGATACTATTAGTGATGAAGAGATCATGAGTCTAGTAGATTTGAGTTTGGGACTGCGCGATAAGAATTCACAATGGCTAATACCAGCTAATCCAGCGTATTATGATGTGATAGCAGCCTTCGATCAGTCTGATACGATCATCTGGAAGAAGACAAAGAGTATGAAGGTGGGAGATACAGTTTACTTATATCTCACAGAGCCGTATTCCGCAATATTATTTAAGTGTGAAATCGTAGAAGAGAATGTACAAATAGAGCATGGCTTGAAAGGTAGAGAAGACTTGTCTTTTATGAAGATCCGATTGCAAAAAAGATATCGCGGAGATGAATTCACTTTTAGTAAACTGCGTCTGCATGGTATAAAAGCCATTCGTGGAGCTAGAAGAGTACCAAAAGAATTAGCAGAATTACTATAATAAATAATTTTTCGATAATTTTTTTATTTACATATAGATAATTAAATAGAAATGACTTGATAAATATCCTAATCTAATTTATAATAATTATATCAAGGAGAAGAGATGTCAGCATATATTTTTTGGGGCAGTGTGGCTCTAATTGCACTATTTTTATTAGTAGGTTTTCTATCAGGTTTGGGTCGTGGACTCAAGCGTTCTGCTTTACATATAGTCTTCATGTGCGTGAGCGTGCTCATAGCCTTTTTCGTCACGAAGCCGATCACGAATATGATCATGGGGATCACCATACCTGCAGGTGAAGCTGGTAGCATGACTATAGAAGCATATATCATGCAGATGATCTCAGATAATGTGGTAGATATTTCGAATTTTGATTCGGCATCCGCATTTATTCAAGGGTTACCTACAGCAATAGTGAATCCACTAATATTTATAATATTGACGCTAGTGATCTATTTTGTACTACATCTCATTTATCTTATCGTGGCGCGCATCGCTTTTGGTAAAAAGAAGAAAGATTTTTCTTCGCACAAGCCATATCGCTTGCCAGGGGCTGTTATTGGTATGGTAGAGGGGTTCTTGTTTTTAGTCATCTTATTTGCGCCTATCACATCCCTTACCAATACTTATGCACAGGTTATGGGAGAGTCAGTTGCCAGTGCTTATGCGACGGAAGAGCTCTCCAGCACGGACAAAAATTATTTACAGACGGTAGGTGATATTGCGAGTGAAAATATGCCTAGCAAAGTAGGTGATATAATTTACTCTATCAACGACTCTGCTATAGGCAAGATATGTTCGGTCGCAGGGCTAAATGATGCTATGTTCGACGGACTGTCTACCTTTGAAGTAAATGGCGAGAAAATAGTCATTCGAGATGAAATAGTGTCCATAGTGAATGCGTATGACTCGTTTGTAGTATTTTACAACACTGCCATAGATGAGAATTATGACGACCTAGATTTCTCAGCATTGAAAGGATCGCTGACATATGTGATCGAAAATAATCTATTCAAGTCCGTGATCGCAGAGACGATTGGTGAAGTCATAGTAAATTTTGATACTCTCGAGCAGGATATGAATATCGAGATGCCTGAGATGGCGCGTGATGTCATAGTCGCACTGCAGGATCGCTTTGCTAATGCAGATTTCTCTGCTTATGATTATCTATCACATGACTTATTGACTATGCTAGATATTGCGGATGAAATAGTATCTAAAGATCTAGTCTCCGAAATGATAAATCTCAATATTAGCGAAATAGCTAGTCTGCTTGACTTTGCGACTAGCAATCGGTCGACGCTATCGACAGTGCTAAAAGATTTTGCGGATATGAATCTCGTCGGAGATACGCTACCTATATGGTTAGATTTTGCAAATGAAAGCCTGTCTACAAGCTTTGAAAACGACCGTGATCTAATAGTCGGGATCAATCCAAATCTAACGCAAAATGAGCTCAAGGACAGCATCGCTAGTCTGTTTGACGGGGAGGACGCAGTCATAGCTCAGCTGTCAGCATTGGATACGAATTATGATATTTTATCTATTTTTGAAAGCGAGGATGTCTTAGATTCAATATTAAAAATCAACAATATAGATGTCGCTCTGACTGATCTAGGCGAAATATTAGATGATATCAATGGCATGACTATTTTCAATTACATCATCGACTCGGGTAATGAGCAGGTGGCGGTGCATTCGTTTGAAAATATCTTGAGATTATCCAATATCGATGTGCTAGGCGATGTCGTGACAGATTCGACAGGCGCAGATCTCACTCTCGACACTTATGAAAAATTCTTTACATACATGAGTAGACCTATCAAAACTATTATAGACAGTGATCTCACTAGCGTGGTGACGGAAGGTGCAGATTTCGATCAAATCATAGATACTTTATGTCTATCGATCAGCGGAGAGACGGACAGCGAGAAAAATCTAGAATTTTTATCCGACATTTTGATGCCTTTCTATGAGCTGGACGAAGCACAATTCGCAGGTCAGACTCTGAAAAGTCTAGTATTCGATACAGTCACCAGTCTTTTAAGAGACAATCTTGGAGACATAGTAGACTTGTCTACTACAGCCGATACAGAAAATTATGACACATGGAATGATCGACTCGTTTCAGTGGC
>CALWFA010000077.1 GCA_944377465.1 uncultured Clostridia bacterium | reverse complement strand
ATGTGTGCATGGGAAACACTGAGAATAAAATCATGGAAAATTTCATTAGGATCAATGATGACGAAGTCTTCATCGGCAATGTGATCGCGAATGAATTGCTCAAGGTGAAAAATACGATCGCCAGTCTATCCAACGATATATGTTTTCTCCGCACATCGCTGGAGAAATATAAAAATATTCTAAATGCCTTTCTAGGTGCGTCACGAGAAATGCTCTCCGCTATCGACGCGCTCAGGAAAGAAGCGGTCAATGAAGACAATAAGAACGACGCACACTTCAATGAATACCTAATAGATGAATTGATTGACTTAGTGCAAAAGGTAGAAAACATGTTCGCCCGATTTACTCCGCTACAAAAACCTGATTTGAAGAAAAATCACTTATATATAGAGCTTATACCTTATCTGGCTGAATCGATGGAAATATTAAAAGAAATTTTATCTGGCTATTTCAAAGTATACTCCGTCGCAGATTATGAGTCTGATGATCCAAATATGTTTTCAGATTTTGAAAAGAAAATGTTGGAAAATTATAAATATTTCGGCGACTCTGACCCGCAGGACAGGATACCCCAAGTCTTACATGTAGGCTTTTATCGAGAATATGTGAAAATTGTGAAAGGCGTTCCGAGGACTGATTGCAGGCTCATCAAACCGATCGTCAAGACTTCGTTAGAAATATATTAAATCATCTTTTTATAAAATCACGAATAGATAATATTAGGAACTAAATGAGAAAGAAAAAACTTGACATATATGATGTCTCAAAGCTCGACCTAGATCAGCTATTGAATGTGCTTGATTTTAAAATCAGGAAATTCTTTAATCAGACTGTGCAGAAGATAGAAGAAATCGTGGAGCACACCGACCAATCTTACTACGCCTTATCTTACCTAAATAAACTCCAGTCATCCTTTTTATCAAATATCACTAAAGAAGTGGATCAGCTGAAGCTGTCACATTTCTCGGGATCTAGCGCCTGGAGATACAAGTCAGCGGACAAAACTATAGCATTATATCGAAAAATAGAAAAACTTCTCTATCTATCGAATCCGCAACGCCTGCGCTTATCTAAATATCGCGACTATGTGGGCATGTGGAAAACTATCAATCATCTAGGAAATGAGATCTTAGGCTTGATGCAAGACTATCTACATATAGACACTTTTATAGAATCAAATCGTGGTCACTATCGCGACTCTACCCAAGAAGCGCTCAATTCGGACGAACTCGATCAATGTACTGAATATGAGACTTACACCGTACATGTCGGTTTCTTCGACGATATTGATCCGCGGTCTCCCGATCCGCCTGTAGTGAAAAAGGAAGTGGTCTCAATACGCGCCCTGACGCTAAAGGATTCCCCACTTCACTTTGTATAGCATATAATATTAATATTGTAGCCCGCCTTGCATACGAAAAGGCGGGTTTTATTTTTCATCTATTATCCTGACGACTTTTGCTCTACCTACAAAGAGTATTTCGTTTTTAGCCCTCGCTCCGCTCCAATACCTTTTAGCTAAATCAAATTTATCAAACACGGCATGTGTAGAGCGCGTCATCAAATCTCCGTCTCCGCTAAACATCTCTCCGTCCACGGATAATTTACAAATCTTTACTGACGACTTTGACTTTGCCATGCGCTCTAACGCAGGTATCCAGCTCTTTGCCTGCTCTAAGGTCTCACAGGCGTATAGGCATTTTAGCCGTGATGGAAGATGTGGACAATACATCAACCTATAATTTTCAAGTATCAACTCGCGAATTATAGCACAACTCTCGTAAATGTATCCACGCGTCATCTTGCTCTCACGCTCAGTGAAATGGTTTAAATCCTTTGTAAATATCAATTTATTGATGTCCACGCCTTCCACCTGAAAATCTGCAGAAAATAGCCTTTTTGCAAAATGATTGTACTCCTCTCCTGCGACGATATAGTCCCCGACATTTATCTCTCTATCTCGCACGATATGATATAGTGTCCCTTTCATGTTTCTCTCCTTTCATTTTCACCTTTATTATACCGAAATCAAAATAAAACACAATCAAAATGGACTATATCTAACTTTTCACTCTTTGAAAACACACAAAAAATCTCAATAAAATATGAAATTCGGTATGAAAATAGGATGATTTATGATATCATTAGTCTATAAATTAAAAGGATAATATGAAGATATCAGAGTTTAAAATTTCAAATACCGAGCAAGTAAAAGATCTATTGGTAGAATTGCAAAAATATGTGATCAGCATAGACAAATATCATCTAAACACTCTATCTCAAGAGTATAGAGATCTGTATTTCGACAAGACCTACCAGCAATGCTATGACAATGAAGGAAAAATCTTCGTAGCCGTAGAAAAAGGTAAAATCATAGGTGTAGTGTGTGGCTATGTCGAGCAATATGACGCGCTAGATAGATGCGAATACACTTGCCCTAAAAAAGGCATAATATCCGAGTTGATCGTGAGCAGTGAGTCGCGCAATATTGGTCTAGGCAATACCCTCATCGCAAGAATGGAGACTTATTTCAAGTCTATTCAATGTGAATATTGTCAAATAGATGTATTTGCATATAATGAAAACGCCATTAAGTTCTATCAAAAGCACGACTATGAAGACCGCATGGTGACCATGTTTAAAAAACTATA
>CALWFA010000076.1 GCA_944377465.1 uncultured Clostridia bacterium | reverse complement strand
ATTTTTAGACAATTTTTTAGACAGTGGAAATTTTTGGCTGTTTTTAAGTGAAAAATTAGTTTGCAAAATGATAAATATTTTTGTTAAAAATGTTGAACTTTTAGACACTTTTTACGAAAATTTTAGACAGTTTTGAGTTAAATTTTGAGTATCTTGACATTAAAAAATCCCTTATTTTATAAGGGATTTAGCATGGTGGGCTGTCGGGGACTCGAACCCCGGACCCACTGATTAAGAGTCAGTTGCTCTACCAACTGAGCTAACAGCCCACGCTTATAGTTTATACTCGTTTCGGAGCGTATGATTAAGAGTCAGTTGCTCTACCAACTGAGCTAATCGTCCATAAAATATTAAGAATGTTGCAGTTGGTAGAGCAAGCTCTTCCGACTCGTGTAAACACTCGTACTCGTCACGCTAAAATATACCAATTGTGGTATATTTTGAACGCTACTCGCCAACTGAGCTAATCGTCCATATCAAAATGACTCAATTATTTTATCAAAAAAAAATGTGTATGTCAATAGATTTTTAAGAAAAATCGCATTTATAGCTTAATTTTATAATAAATTGCACCAGTAGTTCAGATAATCTCAAAATGGCATTTCATCATATGCTGATTATTCATTGCAGGCTAAAGATCTACAAAGGTAATACAAATTCGTGTAAGCTATTATAAAATTTTTATATTAGACTTTCTTTATTAGAGTTTTTAATGAATTCTAGCATCTTTAGTACTTATTTTGTCCGTCGGCAATCATCAAGTACTCTCTAGATTTCTGGCGATCACAAATAAAAAAAACTGTCATATATTCTGACAGCTTTATATTCGTTTTTATCGATATTCTTTTTTATTTTTAATCATTATTTTCTATCAAATACAAAAGATAGGGTAGTAGGTACGATCAAAATTGGTCCTAATACTAAATTTGTGATATTTGCCCAGCCAATAGTAGTATTTAGTTCGGTCATAAGATTGCTCAATACGGTTTCTACAGTTACAGGCATACCCATAGCGCTGAATGTTTCTGCAGCAGAAGTTGCGATAGATACATCAAGACCATTATTTAGATAGCCAGCCGTGCAAGAAATGACTACGATAGAAAGCACGCCAATCATTATTCCTAATACCATATTGGTGATGTTGAATGCTTTATTTACCTTTTCATTTTCCACTTTGATCACATTAGCACTCTTTAAAAGGTTATAAATAGAGCATATGATCATGAGCCCAGCCAGAATTGAAATAATAAATAATGCAACGACCATTATAGTAGATGCTACATTGCCATCTCCGCCTTCAAACAACTGTCTAATTAATTGATAGCCAGTCTTGCTACCTTCTGTAGTACTATATGTAAGGTTTGCAGAATAAGAAAAGTAGTTTTGAGAAAGGAAAGAATAGATCAAAATACCGATGATGATAGAAAACGAATTGGTTAAAATTGATTTTAAATTTTTCATTTGATTCTCCTAATATTTTTTAACGATTTTTTTGCTTTTAATAATTTTTTGGATTTTAAAATAAATAATTTTATACTATTTGATGATAAATCACCATGTAATAATCAACATCTGTCTATAATATCGCCCCCTTTTATGCCTAAGATAGCAAATAGAAAAACCTATGTCAAGCAAATTTTATATAAAAATGAACAAATGTTCAAAATTAATTTCGTTATATAAATTTTATAATTATATCAACCAAATATTTTAATCGAGGCATCATCTATTAATTGAGTTAATTATTAGCTAATATAAAAATAGTCTACAATTATTCATATATCTATTCGGATATCCAATATGTTTTTAATTTAAGCTAATAATTAGATATGATCTTACATAGAATATAGTTATGAAGAAGATTGTTTTCACTGGTGGCGGGACGCTCGGTCATGTCATGCCTAAT
This sequence comes from uncultured Clostridia bacterium, assembly GCA_944377465.1. Lineage (GTDB taxonomy): Bacteria > Bacillota > Clostridia > Christensenellales > UBA1242 > Onthoplasma. The sequence continues at coordinate 828 of CALWFA010000076.1, read as the reverse complement.
CTGTACTTGATAGACGAGCTTAAATCCGATTATGAAATAGAATACATAGGTAGCGAAGGGATCGAAAGGGACGAGATCACTAAGAGAAATATAAAATATCATACTATTCCGACTATCAAGCTAGTGCGCGGAAAAATTTTTCAAAATCTAAAGATCCCTTTTGTCCTATTGAAATCCGTATCAAAAGCAAAGAAAATATTAAAAGAAATCAAGCCAGACATAATATTTAGTAAAGGTGGATATGTATCGTTGCCAGTGTGCATTGCAGGGAAGATGCTGAAAATACCGATCGTGGCACACGAGAGCGATTATAATTTCGGACTAGCAAATAAGATAATATTGAAACTGTGTGACAAAATGTGTGTAAATTTCAGACATCTAGAAAAAAAGAATAAAAAAATAGTCTATACAGGCCCAATATTCAGTCGAGAATATGAAAAGACGGATTGTCTTAAAGGAGATCTCACCATATATTCAAATCTTCCGACAATGCTAGTCGTAGGCGGTTCGTTAGGATCTAAAAAGATAAATGATCTATTATTACCGATCGTGAAGGACCTTATCACGAAGTTTAATATTATTCATGTCACAGGCAAGGGTAATATAAAATTAAAATCGTTTGACAACTATAATTCACTAGAGCTGTCGGACGACATGGTGAATCTATATAATCTCTCCGATTTTGTCATAGGTCGTAGTGGAGCGGGTGTCAGTGCGGAATGCTTTTATAAGAAGCTTCCAATGATGTTAATACCTTTAGAAAATCGAGCTACGCGTGGTGATCAGCTCTTAAATGCAAAATATTATGAAGATCAGCAGGTCGCAAAG
>CALWFA010000075.1 GCA_944377465.1 uncultured Clostridia bacterium | reverse complement strand
GACATAGTGATAGATGTCCCAGGTGGTGCATAATGATCATCACCATTACGGGAAAGCCATGTAGCGGAAAAGGTACTGTCGGCAAAGCCTACTGCAAAAAATATAATTTTGAATATATGTCCACTGGTGATATGTTTAGGTCTATCGCTAGCGAGCGCGGGTATTCAAACATCTTAGAATTTCAAAAGAGCAAAGAAATTTACGATGTGGATAGAGAGATCGACTCGCGTACTCAAGCGATAGGGAAAGCACGCGAGAAGGACGATCTACTGATAGACTCACGCATGGCTTGGCATTTCATACCGCACTCCTTCAAGGTCTTTCTAGATGTCAGTCTGCAGACGGCTGGCAAAAGGCTGATAGAAGCCGAACGCGAATTAGAAATGCCAGAAAGCCTAGAGCATGCCATGCAAATACTACTAGACCGCTGGCAGACGGAAAACATCAGGTATCAAAAATTATATAATACGAGCAACCTAGATCAATCTAACTATGATTTAGTGATCTCGACAGACAATAAATCTATTGATGAAATAGTAGAGTTGATACACACTGAATATGTAAAATTTTTAAAAAAGATCCAATAGACTTATACCTATTGGATTTTTTCTTTATATTGATATAAAATTTTAAAATTTCATGTAAAAGTACAGATTTTTTTAGTTTTTTGATTTAATATATGGGTTTTTGAAATTTTTTTTATTAGTTTGTCGCTCACGCGCTATAGCAAACTCACCTTCTCCCACATCGAGATTAATAGTACTACCTGCCGCAATGTAGGCATTGTCTGCTATCGAGACTGGCGCTACTAGATTTGCATTCGAGCCTACGAACACATTATCACCCAACTTTGATTGCTGTTTTTTCTCCCCGTCGTAATTACAAAACACCACCCCACAGCCAATGTTACAGTTATTACCTACTATTGCATCTCCGACATATGCGAGATGTGCCATCTTTGAATTATTGCCGATTTGCGAATTCTTAATTTCCACAAAGTTTCCTACCCTACACTTTTCGCCTAGCTTTGAATTAGCTCGAACATGTGCAAACGGACCTACGGTGCAACCTTTCCCCAAACTAGAATCTTCTATGTGGCTAGCGACGATAATACAGCCCTCTCCGAGATACGAGTCCTTTATCACACTGTTTGAGCTAATTTCACACCCGTCGCCTATTACGCTCTTACCTAAGATACAGACATTGTCACTTATTTTTACATCTTTTCCTATTATCGCAGTATCATCAATGATTATATTTGATCTATTTTCTCCATTTTCCATTATTCACCTCTTTATGTTATATATTAAAAAATCAGAATTGATATTCTATATTTTTGCTATTATCGACAAGTTCTTTTGAAAGTGAATTAGAATACTGTGAGAAAAGATTTTCCTTGAATTGATCTGTCACATATACATAATGCGCCATGATGTATGAAACGAATACCAAGTTTAATTAATTTCTACTTTTTCTCTTTGCTTTTATTCATAGCAAATATGACAAATGTGATTGCTAATTTTTAAATAATTTTATATACTATATATGTGAACAATATGGAAAAGAAAAATTTAACGATTAAAGACTCTTCAATCGGCTTGGTGACCAGCTTCCTTTTTAGTCAGATAGCCGTAGTAATAGTATATTGCATTGGATATATTATATCTAGCATGATCGGTCTTGCGAGCGAAGATATTGCGATCTTTTTTAGTAATTGCTATGGCTATGCACTGCTCGCTTTTGCTATGCAATTCACTATTGCTATGACATATTTCTTTTTTAGTAGAAATAAAGACAATAAAATAATTTCCGCACCTAAGAGCAAAAAATTATTAGTATATATAATCATTGCGATCGCTTCATTTTTTGCTCTATATCCTTTGATCAACTGCATTGATTCACTGCTTCAAGATTGGGGAATACGCATCAACACGATATCTTATGAGCTCAACTCTACTAGTTATATAGTATCCCTATTCTCCCTAGTCATTTTACCTGCGATATGTGAGGAACTATTATTCCGTGGATTGATTTTTAAGGGTCTAAAACCCTATGGGAAATATTTTTCCATCATAGTCTCTGCCCTGCTATTTGCTATATATCATATGTCTCTTAGCCAAGCGGTATATCCCTTCTTATTAGGCTTGCTACTGAGTCTTATTATGTATCACGAAAATAATATTGTATACTGCATCGCAGTGCATATGACTAACAATTTTCTCTCACTCACCCTCTCCTATGCCAACATCAGTCTAGTATTCAATCATTGGACATACCTGCTACTAGCTCTTGTACTATTTGCAATATTCATCATGGCAGTAATGTATTTCATGATAAAAAAGGTGAAATCGACTGAAAAAACTAAAATTTCGCGTGAAGAATTAATATATTTTACCATTTCAATAACTATAATGATAGTATTCTATATCATAAGTTGCATATCAAATTAATATGAATAATAAAAAATTTTTTAGGATCAATTTAATATATTTTATAGCAATGATTTCAGTCGCTAGCATATTTGTATTGGGATATGCAGGTATTTTGACTAATGATTTTGTCACTTCTTTCTTGATCCAAATCGTAATCATGTTTGCCATTCCGATGCTAATGTACACTGCACTGATTAGCAAAAATTTTAAAAAGACTTTTTCAGATGCGGGGTTTAAAAAGATCAGTCTAAAGATGGTCGGTATAGCCATTCTGCTAGGTATAGTATTGTATTGCATAAATGACTTTGTCGCCTCTGCTTTTGC
>CALWFA010000074.1 GCA_944377465.1 uncultured Clostridia bacterium | reverse complement strand
CTAAAGATGGTCGGTATAGCCATTCTGCTAGGTATAGTATTGTATTGCATAAATGACTTTGTCGCCTCTGCTTTTGCCAGTTTTATATCGCTACTGGGATACGAGAATATATCGACTAGCACGACCGTTACATTCAACTATGGACTACTGCTGAAAGATTTTATTTTGTCCTGCGTACTACCTGGATTCTGTGAAGAATTTTTACATCGTGGCATCATGCTTCACGCAGGAAAAAATTGTGCTAACACACGATTCGTACTGATCAGCTCTTCAATACTATTCGGACTCATGCATCTAAATATCAATCAATTCTTCTATGCTTGCATACTCGGCTTCTTAATGGGATATGTGTCACTTGCCTCAAACAGCATCTTTCCTGCTATGATCATCCATTTTATGAACAATTTTTTAAGTAGTTATTTTTATTATGGTTATTATCTGAATTGGCCTCTAGCGAATTTCATATATAGTATAGAGAGCGCACTATTATCTAATATCTTCATCTATGTAATGGTAAGTACTCTATTCATCATAGCAATGATATTTTTATACTTTTATCTCACTAGACTAATAGCAAAAGAGCGCGTGCGGTATGAGGTCTTGAGGATCATCGACTGTCTTCGTCTAGAAAAGATCCCTATAGAAGAAGCTCAGCAAAAAATCAATCAAACTAATGAAATATTAGAAAAAACTAGAATTTTCAACATAAAAGACAGAGAAAATAAAAAATTTTCATTCGTGTCAATAATCTTCCTAATATCTAGCATTGCATTGGGATCACTGATCACGATATCGAGTTTTATTTGGGGGATCATATAATGTTTAAAATCAATCTAATAGCCGTCGGCGATATAAAAGAAAAATACCTAAAAGATGCCATTTCTGAATACTCGAAACGCATCTCGCGTTTTGCCACGATTTCGATCATTGAGATCAAAGAGCATATCGCCTCTAGCTCTAGTCCTAAAGATATTGAAATAGCACTTGAAAAGGATGCCTTAGAGCTTATGAAAAAGATCAAAGGTTATGCCATTTGCCTAGATATTAATGGCAAAGAATATACGAGTATCGAATATGCAAATTATATAAAAAATCTCATGCTCACAAATAGTGAAATCTCAATAATCATCGGAGCATCAAATGGTATAGCGAATATTGTAAAAGAGAAATGCAGAGACCGCATATCATTTTCTAAAATGACCTTTCCTCATCAGTTAATGCGGGTGATTTTCTTAGAACAAACTTATCGTGCTTTCACAATTATAAACAATATTTCATATCACAAATAGAGGTGATTATGACATATCAAGAATTAGTCAATCAAATTCTAAGTCTTCAAGACGAGGGCTTAGAAATTTTTAATGCAGGAAAATCAGTACTAGGTAAAAATATCTTAGCGACACATGTAGGTAGTTATTCAGGCACTCAAATCTTAATCCAAGGCGGAATACATGCACGCGAATACATCACGAGTCTACTTATGGTAGAGCAAGCACGAAATATATTCAATAATGATCTAGTAAAAAACGGTGGAATATATTTCGTATTTTTGACCAATCCAGACGGAGCTGAGATCGTCCTGGACGGAATAGACTCTGTCGGCTGTGAAATTACACGCAATTATTTGATCTCTGCTAATGGTGGCAGTAGAGACTTTTCTCAATATAAAGCTAATATCAACTTAGTAGATCTCAATACAAATTTTGATGCCGAATGGGGTGGCGGATCGCAAAATGTATTCTGCCCTGCCACAGAAGACTTCGTAGGATTTTATCCGGAGAGCGAGCGAGAGGTAGAGTCTTTAATCAATTTTACTCTCCGCACCCGTCCCCTGCTCACTATCTCATATCATAGCAAAGGAAATGTCATATATTACGGCTTTGATGGCGAAAGTGAGGCAAATATAGAGCGCGACCGTGCGATCGGAGAGAGCCTAAGTGCAAGCACAGGTTATCCATTGATATTTACTGAAAATTCCACAGGAGGATATAAAGATTGGTGTATCAATAGTCTAAAGATCCCAGCCTATACTATCGAAGTCGGTAGCGATAGCTTAGCACACCCTATAGGTATAGAAAATCTGCCTGAAATCTATCAGCAAAACAAAGATGTACCAATTATTGCCTTAGAAAAAGCGATAGAATATTCAAAAGATATTGACTTTACCACTCCAAATGTGCAAAATATACATAAGGAGAATACTGATGGACCTAATGAAAAAAGCTACTGCTCTCGCCTACAAAGCAAACTCGATAGGCGAAGTGCCTATAGGAGCTTTAATCGTAAAAGACAATAAAATCATATCTACCGCATACAACACGCGACAAAAGGATCAAATAGCGACCCATCATGCAGAGATTTTGGCAATAGAAAAAGCATGCAAAAAATTAAAATCATGGCGCTTAGACGACTGCGAAATGTATGTAACATTAGAGCCCTGCCCTATGTGTGCTGGTGCGATTCTCAATGCGAGAATAAAGAATCTATACTACGCCGTAAAAGACGAAAATTATGGAGCGATCGCCAAATTTGACATGCTCAATAATACACTCAATCATACCACAAATTGTTTTCATCTAACGGAGTACGAAGCGATAAATCGTGATCTGATTCAAAGCTTTTTTAAAAATAGACGCGTATTATCAAAAGAAAAAAATAAAAAAACTTAATTTTTATACAAAAAATGGCTACAATGTAGCCATTATTTTACACATCTTTTTAAATTTGTACTCGCCTTGAAAGACGGAGTCTTGCGAGCTTCCATCATATGAGTGTCACCTGTTTTAAAACTATACATAGGTTTAGATTTTATCTCGTTGACTTTAAATTTCCCAAAGTTTGAAAGAGTGATGCTTTCACCATGGCTAAGCGCGTCTCGAATGACATTGAGAATTGTATCAAGGCACAATTTACAATCTTTTTTTGTTAGCCCTGATTTTGAATACACCTCATTTACGAACTCATTTTTATTCATATTTACCTCCACCATGATATTATCCATTAATCT
>CALWFA010000073.1 GCA_944377465.1 uncultured Clostridia bacterium | reverse complement strand
TTTGCTTCTAATAGTATCAATAAAGATAATGCCCCTACTGTAGAATTAGATATCAATGCGGATATAGGTCTACTCGACCTGCTCATGAATGCAAAGTTTGTGCAATCCAAGGGCGAGGCGCGTAGATTGATAGAACAAAATGGACTATCTATGGACGGAGCTATTATCACCGACCCTCAGATGTCCATAAGACTAGCCGATCTAAAAAATGGTATACTATTCAAAAAAGGGAAAAAGAATTTCTTACTAATAAAAACAAAATAAGTGCAGAAGCACTTATTTTTTATGATTTTTATTAAAATTTACGAGAAAAATTAAGATTTATTTAACCTTTATCTGACTCGTAATCAAATATAAGATTATTTCTATAAATTAAAATACATTTTATACAGCTAGTTATACATCTAGTCTTCGCGTTTATCAGCTCACGCTTTGTAGTAAATAGTATAATCAGTCATCACTATTTTTTCAAAGCTATTGTCTAGATTAAATTCAGTCTTGTTTGATAAAAGATATATCACATCCTCTCCTTGATAATCTAGATCATATCGATAATGTGAAAATGTTATCGGCACACGCAGACCTTCATTCGGGTCTCGCCATACTATAGTGGAGGAAAATTCCTCTGGAGTTAGCTCAATTTCTACAAGGATATTAATATAACCAATGTCAGTAACTATGATAGTATCTTCACCTCGCATACTTTCAGCTCGTTCGATCGCCTCATTTATTTCCCCACCGAAAAATTCTGCAGTCTTATCCTTATAAGCATTTGAAAAATAATATGAATAAAAGAGAATCAGCGCGATACCGTATATTGTAGCCAAGACTATTGCACATGTCCTTTTATTTGCTATAAAGCAATCTATCCCAATGCCGATCATCAGAATATAGATAGGCACGATATAATCAATGTGATTTAGGCTATTGGTAGTAGTTAGCAAGGCGGTCATAAGTCCCGCTATTAGATATACTATGATTATTAGATTCGTCGTAGTACGATTTTCTCTATATCTCAAATCTAGTATAATTTTTATCAATCCTATGATAGCGAACGGAAAACTGATAGGCAATATATAGCCAAATGGCGATATAGTATTCCATAGCAGACCATCGTCTTGATATACTAATAATTTATATAAGTTTTTAATGTTTTCGAATATATGTAGTCCAGTAGCTCCGTCTCTCATGGCTGATAGTTTCGGAATGGCGAATATACCCAAGAAATTGAACGGCTCGACTCCAAAGTAATTGACAAACACGAATAAGATTAAAGGAAGAGCCAATGCAAATAAAACAATGTTTCCCACTATAAACGACTGCAAATGTATTTTCTTTTTTACCAATAATACAATGTACACTCCCACCAAGAAAACGGGCAGGAATATAAAATCAATCGCATAAGCATACAGTGACAGTCCAAAAAAGAATGCAGATAATACAAACCACCATGGGTTGTCCTTTAATGCTTTTACTAAGAATAATAGACCGAATATGAGCATCACAGGTAGTAGGAAACTCTCTAGCCCGAATCTAGACATCATGAATGTATAAGGCAAAAATGCAAATAGCAATAATGAAATGAATGCGAGTCGTCTATAAGCAAGCTTCCTTACTAAAACATAAAAGGCTATCATGGACGCATTGATCGCGATATATATGACAATCCTTGCTGAAAATGCATTCATTCCAAACAGCATCACGAAAGGTATGGTGAGATATGTGAGCAACGCGTTTTGACCACTGCCCCACGACACTAGATACACAGGCAAGCTATTTCCGTACCGATCCGTTCCGTAATGCCCGATACACCATGCTTCATAGATCATGGCACTCTCGTCACCCATGAGACCACTTGGGATCTCGGTAAGAAGTATCGCACGCATGATAAGCGCTACGCCTATCACTATGCTGACTGATATAATCTCTCCCTTCTTGCTATCTAAAAATGAAAATAATGGACGAGTGTGGTCAGAAAATTTAAACCTTACGATGAATAAAACCAACAATGCTACTAATAAAACCGTCATAAAGATATTGAATACCAGCATGTCAGAATGGCGAGTGAATGTATAGTAAGAATATGCGAAGATAAAAATAGCAAATACAATCAATCCTACTATTTGCAGTGTGCGTTTTATCCTATTACTATTTGCCATATTTCACCTTTTTTATCATAAACAATTACCAAAAAAGAATAATTATAATTATTACTTATATAAAATAAAATTTGATATTTTAAATTGACTTACTATGTGGTCGCATTAACTATACTTTACACATTGAATTTGAATAACATAATGTCGCCGTCTTGCACGACATAATCTTTGCCGACACTCATCACTTTTCCCTTTTCTTTGCAGACATTGTAATCGCCCAGAGAAATGAGATCATCGTATTTTACCACATCCGCACGAATGAATCCGCGTTCGAAATCTGTGTGAATTTTACCCGCCGCCTGTGGTGCCAATGTGCCACGCCTGATCGTCCAAGCACGCACTTCTTTCTCACCTGCCGTGATGAAGCTAATGAGTCCAAGCAGAGTATAGCTCGCCTGTATCAATTTGTCCAAGCCAGACAGATCAATGCCTAGCTCAGCCTTAAACATCTCTCTATCCTCTAACGGCATATTGACGAGCTCTTCTTCCGTCTTGGCACAGAGAGATATCACCTGTGCATTTTCTTCATGAGCTAAAGCTCTGATCTTCTCAATATTCTCAAGCTGAAAATCGTCCAAAGTGTCAGAAGTATTTGCGACATAGATGACTGGCTTAGTCGTGATTAGGAAAAAACTATCTACTATCTTCTTGTCCTCTGGGCTAAAATTGATCAGTCGCGCAGATTTACCTTCTTTCAGCGTATCAAAGATCTTATTTAATAATTCATACTCTTTCTGTGTCGCTAGATCAGCTGACCCACCATGCACTATCTTTTTGATCTTATCTATTCGCCTAGTCACGCTATCAATATCTGCTAGCACCAGCTCCATATTGATAGTCTCTATATCACGGAT
>CALWFA010000072.1 GCA_944377465.1 uncultured Clostridia bacterium | reverse complement strand
AGCAAAAACTCGTGATCCCTATCTACCATACCTCGCCTGCAAATCCGCTCTGCTATAAAGGCAATGAAGAGATATTTTGCACCACTATCAGAAAATGTCTATCTCAAGATAAGGATAATGAAACCATATAAAAGGAGAAACATATGTTTAGAGACGAGATAATAGAGCGAGCCAAGAATGAAAAGATATATCTATCATTCGACATGGACGGCGTGCTAGCCGAATACAATGTCTCGAATGGTGATGAGCACCGCTCGCATATTTCGAATGTGTATCTATCAAAGCGTCCTATTATGTCGATTATAGATTGGATCAAGGATATTATGCAGTGTGCGAATATTGAGATTGGCATTCTCAGCAACTGCTATTTTCGCGAGCACAAGAAAGAGAAGATCGAGTGGCTACACAACTATCTACCCGAGCTAAAGCAGGAGAATATCCATATCATTTGTTACGAAGATATAGAGATGGAGTATGTGGACAAATTTTCTCTCAAAAAAGATTTCCTTGAGCGCGAGTTTGCAGGCAAAAAATATACCGTCTATCATATAGATGACGATATTCGTATCATCAAGCGACTAAAGGATAGCAGTATCGCGCACCCAGTGCATATCAGTAGCCTGCTAGTATAATTTGATTATATTTCAAAGACCGTATGCGTATGGCTTTTGTCATGCGATCAAAGACAATAGATAATAATAGAGATTCGTGATACGATTCTCTTTTTTATGCGGACGGGTAAATTTAATCCGAAAATTTTTCAGTAAAAAGACTTTAATAAGATGAATATTAATGATTACTTATAAGATTTTTATTTGCCAATATCCGACAAAAGCGGTATAATACCTACATTATGTGGATAGCATGCGTGCTAGTGTATGCCATTATTAATGGATTTTTTTCAGTACGTAGGAAAAAGGCGGGAGAACGCTCACATATATTCTTCGTCATCGCGCTATATAGTACTGTGGGTTTTTTATGTGTATCATGGGGCGCAGTCGACGCGAGCTCACTGACAGGGCAAGCCTTAATACTAATAATCATCAAGTCCTTCGTAGTATCTCTATCGTGGGTGTTTGAGCTGATAGCGCTGAAAAACTATATGATATCCTCGCTCCAACCTATCAGTGCGGTAAAGGTGGCCATCGGCTTTTTCGCCAGCATGCTCATCTTCCACGAGGCAAATGGCTGGTGGAGATACATAGGTTTGGCGATTATATTCGTCGGCTTGATACTGATGAACAATTTCGATAGACGAGCCATAAATAGATCAAAAGAGACACTGTCTAGACAGGCAGTGATCACGAAGCCAGTCGCTCAAGATGTCGGCGAATCTACAAATCAAAAAGTTTCTTCGAATGTCGATATTCTGACTCTGAAAAGGAAGAGAATATTGGCTATAGTCTGCTTCATCATCGCATGCGTCTGCTCAGAGACTGCGGGTATATTGGATAAATTCATCATGGATAGAGTGACGCCTACTCAGATGCAGTTTTGGTTTATGCTATTCGTGTCTATTATCTCCTGGGTTTATGTGCTGATACTTAGCATTAAAAATAAAAAGTCAATAATAAGAAAATCAGACTGGAAGAATTTCTACATTTATATAATCGGAGTGATATTGATTTTGGAGGATAGATTCTTATTTATCGGACTGACCGATCCAAATGTGCTGGTCTCTGGAGTCTCTATCATGAAGCAGATCTCTGTCGTCGTATCCACTATCGTCGGTGGACTCATTTTCAAAGAGCCGAATTTAAGGCAGAAGATCATATATCTAGTGATCATTTTGACAGGTATCATAATTGTCATAGTGTAGCCTAGGCGAAGATATTGTATTGATATAGAATTTATATTTATCCCATATATTCACAGCAAATAGAGGTTTTTTGATCGGACAATATCGGATATTGTATTCAGACGCAAGGCTTTGACTCTTAGACGAAACCTATAGTAAATTCGACATTTGGAGTGAAAGATAAGGGATCAAAGGTTTGCTATTTTAAGTAAGATTTATTATAATATTTTTAAGGAAAAAAAGGAGAGATTATGAAAGAATTAGAATTCTTGAAATGTGAAGAGTGCGGTAAGGTCATTTCCCATTTCAAAGGAGATAAAGTAAAGACCTGTCATGGCAAGCCTATGATAGCGCTGGAGGCGAATACTGTCGACGCGGCAGTGGAGAAGCATAAGCCAGTGGTGATCGTCGATGGGAATAAGGTGGAGATCCGCGTGGGAGAGACTTTGCATCCGATGATTGCTGAGCATTATATCGAGTTCGTCGTAATGGAGACGGATCGAGATTTTGAGACACATGAGTTTAAGCCGGGGGATGTGCCTATAGCGCATTTTACGCTTGCAGGTGACAAAAAGTTTGTAAAAGCGTATGCGTATTGCAATCTTCACGGACTTTGGTCATAGCCAGTCAGATACAATATGTTGTCTTTTATATTGCTAGAATACACTACATATATTAATTCAGATAGACTTTATATTTCAGTCACTAGATATGTCATATATCTATGTGTAGATAAAATCGTTTTTAGTTGCTTTGAGATCAGATTTGGCATCAGTGCTAGTCTGATCGTGAAATTTTGTCGCCGTGACATGTGAAGCTGTATAGATTTGGATAAAGGCTATCAAAGGTTTACGAAATGACAGAAAATTTTTAAGGAGAGTAGATTGAAGATCGCATCTTACAATATCAATGGCATTAGAGCGAGTGCGAGATTAGGGCTATTGGACTGGATACGCACGGGCGAGATTGATGTATTTTGTCTGCAGGAGATTCGCGCGAATGAGAGCATAGCGCGCTCAATTTTTTCGGACGATACTCAGCTCTCACTATTTTCGGATCCTATAGCCGACGCGCCCGCTAGCACGGACGGATATTATAAGTATTATAATTGTGGCAAGATAGCAGGATATGCAGGCACGATGATTTTATCTAAGATCCAGCCAGATAGAGTAGAATATGACATGGGAGAATTTTGGTCGGATGATGAGGGCAGAGTGACGACGGCATATTTTGGTGATCTGGCGGTCGTGAATGCGTATATTCCGAATGGTAATTCGAGACTAGATTTTAAAATGCAGTTTTTAGCAGGTCTCACTGCCTATTTAGCAAAATTAAAAGAAG
>CALWFA010000071.1 GCA_944377465.1 uncultured Clostridia bacterium | reverse complement strand
GCTCAAAATCGTGTGGAAATCCCGTTTTTTGTCCACCGAATCGATTTTTTGATATCTTAGTCGACATATTATGACAAACTCGATTTCATTTATCCACATATAAGTATTTTTATTTAATGAGGTTTGTTTTTAGAGTTTTGAGTTATTATATTTGTTCTGTTTTTTAACATTCAATGAATAAGTATTCATTCATTTTATTCCCGATTCGTCTGAGCGCATTCTAGCATCTTAAATTCAATATCTTTCTTTAATGATTTAAAATATTTTAGCGATTGTTAATGATGGTCTAAACATTTGAGATAAAAACCAAATGGCAATTTATAATTACCACTAATAGGTATATTGCCTGTCAGTTTAATATTAGCAAGTCTTCAGATGAACAATTATTCATCTAAATATTCTTCAATTCGTCTGAGCGCATTTTGACATGTCTTAAAATTCAGCTTTATCAATATCAAAATCTAAGATGACCTATTACTCATCTAGTTGTACTCAAATTTGTCTGAGCGCATTCTAAGCTCAATTATAAAATTATCATTTACATTCCAATCTCTATTACCTTTATTTTTCTTGAATCTTCAAATGATTTAGCCGTCACCTAATCCTAGTAGCATTGATATATATTTTATTATGCTGAGCATTTTTATTTCTAGATATACTATCTTGTCTAATAAGATATAAAATTAAGAAAATGTTGCGACTATATATGTTATATCCGTTTTTATATCATTGCGTAAAAACTTTCTAAATAGATTCAAGTATAACAAATCGTTTACTAATTCCTATATTTTGAATATGAAAAAACTAACCTTCAATCATCCTTTGAAGATTAGCTTTAATCAAGATATCTTTAAAATTTGGACTCGTAGAATCAAATAAGTTTTTAACTTTTTGCAGTGATTATTTTCATTCCGCCCATATATGGCTGTAAGACTTCTGGAATGTTTACACTGCCGTCAGCATTGAGATTGTTTTCCAAAAAGGCAATCAACATACGAGGTGGTGCTACTACGGTATTATTTAGTGTGTGAACCAATTCATTGCTACCATCTACCCTTTTATATCTGATTTTCAATCTTCTAGCCTGTGCATCTGTAAGATTACTACACGAGCAAACTTCAAAATATTTCTTTTGTCTCGGACTCCAAGCTTCTACATCTAGGCTTCGATATTTTAGGTCAGCCAAGTCGCCTGAGCAACAAACCAGTGTCCTAACTGGGATATTCATAGTTCTAAATAATTCTACTGAATAGTTCCACATTTTATTGTACCAAGACTCACTCTCTTCTGGCTTGCAGATGACGATCATTTCTTGTTTTTCGAATTGATGAACGCGGTATATACCTCGCTCTTCAATACCATGTGCACCGATTTCCTTCCTAAAGCAAGGGCTATATGAGGTCAAGCAAAGCGGTAATTTTTCTTCAGGAATGATTGTATTCATGAATCTACCTATCATACTATGTTCACTCGTACCGATCAAATATAGGTCCTCACCTTCGATTTTGTACATCATATTTTCCATTTCTTCAAAACTCATCACGCCATTGACTACGCTACTATGAATCATAAAAGGCGGTATACAATAAGTAAATCCTTTATTTATCATAAAATCTCTAGCATATGACAATATAGCTGAATGTAGGCGTGCTACATCTCCAGTCAGATAGTAAAATCCTTGACCAGATGTCCGTCTAGCCGCAGCAAAATCAGCGCCATCTAACTTTTCGATAATGTCCGCATGATACGGCACTTCAAAATCAGGCACAAATGGTTCTCCATATACATTTGCTTGCACATTCTTGCTATCATCTTCACCAATAGGCACATCATCTGCTATGATATTCGGGATCGTCATCATAGCTTTATTAATTTTGTCTTCTAGATCTGCGACATCTTTCTCTATAGAGGCTATCCTTTCGTTATTTTTTACGACCTGGGCTTTCAATTCATTAGCTTCATCTACTCGCTTTTCTCTCATAAGTGCCCCAATCTGACTAGACAAAGAGTTTCGTAAAGCACGCAGGTTGTCACCTTCTTGCTTTAGTCCTCGCACCTTTTCGTCATAAACAAGAACATCATCTACTAAGTGTAATTTCTGATCTTGAAACTTTTTTCTAATATTTTCTTTTACTAATTCTGGATTTTTCCTTATTAAATTGATATCAATCATATTTTCTCCTTTAATCTAATCAGAATAAAAATAATCACCTAATACAAAAAAAGTATTTGTATAGAGGTGATAAATTACCACTGTGCCACTCTATTTGAGCATATGCCCCACTCATTATCTGCAAATTGTGCTATGCAGTCAGCCCCGCATTACCAGGTGTCTAAGGGGTAGACGCACAAAATGTCAGAAATTTGCTTTCACCTACCGCAAACTCTCTAATACCTTCACTCTGTACTAGTCCCTATTATTGACATATTAAACTTAGTATATTATATAAAATTTGAAATTTTTTGTCAAATAGTTTTGCTATAAAATTTAAATTTTGATCTTTGCGTAAAACCTTTGACAAACACGAAAAGATAAGATATAATATCAGTATGTCAAACAATTATTATTTAGATAGAAATAGAAACAATATGAGAAAACTAAATGAAATGTTAGCCGAATTACCTGCATTTTGTAGTGTATTTTTCATAGGTATTCAAGATACTACTACCCCTCTCACGAGATTAAATTATGCAGTGGATCTGAGGACATTCTTCAATTATTTAGTGACATACGAGACGAGTTTTTACAATAAAAAGATTACAGATATTAGTCTCAGTGACATAGACGAAATAGATTCGCATACTATAGAACGCTTTTTGGCTTACCTATCATATTATGACAAAGACAATGGTGCCGTTGTGACAAATGGGGAACGCGGAAAGCTGAGAAAGCTCTCTACTCTGCGCGCTTTTTTCAAATACTTTTTTAATAAAGATATGTTGAAAGCAAATGTAGCAAGCAAGGTAGCTTCGCCTAAATTGCACGACAAGCCTATAATACGATTAGAGCCACAAGAATCGGAAGAACTAATCTATACATGTGATACACTATCAGGCTTCTCACAGCATCAGCAGAAATACAATGAAAAATTCAAGACACGAGACAATGCTATTATCTCCCTATTCTTGACTACTGGGATTCGTGTCAGTGAATGTGTAGGATTGAATGTAGATGATATAAACTTCAATCTAAATTCCTTTCGCGTCACCCGAAAAGGTGGCAATCAAGTGATACTTTATTTTGGCGAAGAGACATCTGAAATCCTGAAACAATATCTACAATATAGAGAGACTCTAAATGT
>CALWFA010000070.1 GCA_944377465.1 uncultured Clostridia bacterium | reverse complement strand
TGCAGAGCGGCCAAATGCAACGGACTGTAAATCCGTCGACTTCGTCTTCGGTGGTTCGAATCCACCTCTTCCCACCATAATACATTATGTAGGATAGAAACGAAAACACCACTAAATATTGTGGTGTTTTTCTTTTAGACACAATTTGATACCATATAATAGATAGATTATTATTGACTTTTTAAGAGACCTTTTAATATATCTATTTTATATGTCTTTTTCATAAAAAACGCAGTATTTATTTGAATCACTATATCAAACATTTACTGCGTTTTGAGTCTTTATGAAGTAAGCTTATTGCATCTACCTATTTTCGTATTATCCTTTTTCCTATTTTGTAAGTCTATCACAGGGTTTTCACTGTCTTCATAGCGATAGTCTTTTCCCAATTTTTTGATAGCAGTAGTGATCACTGCATGGCTCGGTACATTATCTTCGTCCTTGATAAATTCATTTTGATACATGAAGAAGTCTGCATTGTCCTTTAGTTTCATCACATCGATATATTTTTGCCTATCGCCAGTGAGCAAAATGGTCCTTTCTAACACTTTGCGTACATAATCTTTATTTGAACCTAAAGTCAGAAGTTTTGGGAATTCACCCTTACCTATCACTTTCGTATATGGAGTGTGTTCATATTTATCTAATAATCTACAAGCGGTCTTTAGATGTGCGCACTCCATTTCAAAATAGTGCAACCATATATTTTTTATATACTCGTCTTTTTCTTCATTATAAGCACTAAAATATAGATATGCTTCAGTGTATTCGTGCAGTACCCATTGCTCCAGCCATGAGCAAGTGGGGTCTTTTAAACTCTCGTATTGAGTGACATGTTCTTCTTCGACTAATCCTATCTCAGCATATAGCTTTCTACCCAAATTGTTTTTGTACCATTGACTAATGTTCATATAATAATTCATTGTCTGTTGCTCTGCAGCAGTGATAATATTAGCGACTAGCTTACTGTAGAGATCGGATTTACTAGCGTTCATAGCGAGTTTTACATTGTCCTTAGGGTATCTATGATGTGCGATAGTGGGTCTTCCAGGTGTGATTTCGGTAAATCCACCGACCAATTTTTTAGGATTTGCATTTTTCACATCTAGCATCATCAGATTACTAAAACGGTAAAGATGATCAAAATCTTCGAGAAGCGCGAAATTTAGCGCCTCCACATTGGCTTTGTCCTTATCGTTTTGAGCGAGGGTAGCAGTGAGATCTATGGCAAGCTGTTCATATCCTATAGTCGTCTCCAAAATGCTCTCATTTAGAGGTTTAAGGCAAGCGATTTGTTTTTGCTGTTGTTGCTCTTGCTGTCGTACGACAGCTAAGGCATTTTTTACTTCCTCAATGTTGCAATGTCTAGCAAACTGGTGCAAAAACCAAACGCTCTCATATTCCGTACCGTTCATTAAAATCACACGCGTTTTTGTGTAGGGTGAAGTTTTGTCTTTATTGTATGCCTTTGGGTATATCCTATCAAGGCTAATGAAATATTCATCTAGATCTTTAGTATCATAATCTAATGGGTTCATATTTTCCTCCTGCTAGATTTTTGACTAAAAATATTTTTTATATTCAAGATTTTATTGATGAATTATTATAAAAACCGAATTTATCGGCATACTAAAAGTATGAAATTACTCTCAGTATTTTTATCTTCATTACTATTTACAGTGTCACCATTGTGTGAGTATCAAGGAGAAGCTAGGCTAATGGATGCACATTCTATTAGCCAAGTCTATGTCTGTTCTACTGGTGAAAACTATAGTGAGAATATCAGTATCCAGATTGAGACGGGCGAGGACAAGAGTGTGATTTATCCTAAGATAGATGTAGGGTATGATCCGAGCGTGTTTATAGGCAAGTTTTTGCCAGGCGAGACAGAGCAGATCTTATATTCAGTGAATAGCGGTGGGAGCGGAGCATATTCGAGTTTCGAAATGTATTCATTCGTAGATAATCATGCTAAATTGTTATATTATAGTGGCGATTTTGAAAACACTGCCACAGCTTATCTAGACGGAACTACTATTGTAATTGACTATTTAGATAGGAAATTATTATTAGATGCTACAGGCTTAGATTTATCAGGGAAAAGAGAGGTGACGATAGGTCCACTGAATACAATACTGCCTTATTATCAGGGCGGATACGATCAGTATAACCTTATGATATTGCAAAAGATATACATTGATTACACTGCAAACAACGCGGGTTATTTGGCTACATTTGTTCATTTGACCTTAGATGGTAGTAGTGTGATAAACACTGGAATACTTAATAATTTTGTGCCCTAAAATATAAAAAATAGATTGAAGATAATCCAATCTATTCATGTCTATATTAATGTGTCCGTTTTATCAATGTGTCAGTTTAGGATGTAAATCGTTAGAGAATTCATCACCATCTTCTAATAGTTTCATTATTTTGTTTTTAATAGCTTTCCAAGAGGTAAGAAGCGTGATGTGTGGAGACAGTATGTTTTCTTGGTAAGCGTTATAGTCATCATCAGATAGCTCACTTTTAAATAAAATCGAAGGTATACCTTTTTTGGCAAGATTTTTACAAGTGTGTATGTTATCATCGATCATCATGTCTAAATGACAGACTTCGGCATAGGCTGCCTTATTTTTGCATCCTAACACCAATTTGTCATACTCGACATCATGATCTTCTAGCCAACTAGTAGTCATGGATACCAGTGGAGCGAAATTGGGACGATTGGATATAAATTGTATTTCATATCCCATTTTATGTAAATGATTGATCGTTTCGATCGCATCAGGGATTGGATGATAGGCGTTTGGGTTAAAGATTTTTGATATTTTAGCCAGCAAAGAAGGGGATTGCTTCACGCGGGCGGGATCTATTTCTGTATAAGAGATGCGTTCATCACCCTTGATGCGCTGTATTCTGTTCATCAATTTATACAATAAAGATTTGCAACTAAGAATAGTATAATCAAGATCAATACCCAAAACTTTTAAAATATTCATTTTAACCTCGATTTTTTCATTATAGCACAATTTTTCAAAAAAGCAATATTTATATGAGATTTAATATTATATATGCTATAAAATTTATCTATTATTAAATATTTTACTTAAAAATATTGATATATAAAGATATATATATAGAAATATGTGTTTAATGATTGAGTTTTGATAAAATTTCGTTAGTTTTTCTTCTATTAAACACAAACCTTCTGTATTATAAAACCTATTTTTTTGATTCAATTCAAAAGGTATCCATTTAGAATCATCTAAAATTTTTCATTTGAGGAATGTTTTTTTCTTCTAATATTTTTAATCTTATG
>CALWFA010000069.1 GCA_944377465.1 uncultured Clostridia bacterium | reverse complement strand
GGAAAAATATGACGCTATTATAGTAAATTATTCAAACCCAGATATGATAGGTCATACAGGTAATTACGATGCGGTGGTGAAAGCTCTCGAATTCATAGATAAATGTATAAGTAAGTTAATAAAGAGTGCGAAAGAAAATGACTATTCGATATTATTCACAGCAGATCATGGCAATAGCGAGCAGATGATGCGTGCGGATGGTACGCCACATACTGCGCACACTTTAAATAAAGTTTTCATGTCGATTTATGACCCAGACGCTGAGATAAAGCTAAAACCACGCGGAGAATTAAAAGATATCGCACCTACTTTCTTAAATTTAATGAATGTAAAGCCAAACAAATATTTTACAGGAGAGAGTTTGATAAAATAAATCTTGACAATAGTGTTATATTTTGATAAAATAGCAAAAGATAAGGATTGATATGTTTAAAAGTTTTTATTATCAGGTGATCAACTATATTCAAGGATTAAATGGCTCAATCTATATAATGATTTGGCTATTATTATTCGCTATGATTATGGCATGTGTGCTAGCTTTTGTAAAGGCTAACAGTGGCAGTGTGAAACAGACTAAAATCTTAAAGGCAAGTATGCTTATTTTAGCGATCCTATTATTCGCTTTGTTAATTTGGTATACTTATGTGAGAAAATAATAAAAAAGACTTGTAAATAATCAAGATTTATGTTATAATCAAAAAGCATTTTGGAGGATATATGAGCAATTTATTGGCAACAGTACCAGAGTGGATGAGTACATCTTTTCCTATCATTCAGCGAATACTTTTGATACTTATAGCGGTATTGGCTCTAGTGTTAATAATACTTGTATTTATGCAGATTACTGGCGGTAGCAATACGAGCAATGTCATTACAGGCAATCAAGATAGCTATTATTCTCAAAACAAATCTGGCTCTAGGGAAGGTCGTATCACACGATTAATTTATATATGTATTGGTATAATAGCTGTTTTCAGTATAGTGTATTTTATATTATTAAAAGTTTTGAACTCATTTTAAAGTGGAAATATCCACTTTTTTTATTTTTTATTGACATATTATTTGGATAAAATGAAAATTATTGATAAAATATAAGTATGAAAATGATTGATATTATTAGAGACAATAAACTCATATATCTTAATATAGACACCTTGTCAAAGAGATTGTCCGACATCACGGGCGAGGCAGTAGTGGATATTAAGAATGAAATCAAAAGTCTGATAGATGACGGATCTCTTTTTTTAGATGAGAATGGTAAGATCTCGATTTCAGCAGACAAGGGATATTTTAAAGGAACTATATCTTTAAATAAAAAGGGCTATGGATTCGCTAGAGTGGAAGGGTTCAATGATTTTTTCATTCCCGCATATGCAATCAATGGAGCTTTTGACGGGGACGATTGTTTGGTCGAAATTATAGACAAAAATAGCGATGAAGATATTGAGGGGCGTGTCGTAAAAATTTTAAAACGAAATAATACGCACATAGTGGGTACTTATATCACTGGTAGAAGCAAGAATGTAGTCTTCCCAGATAATGAGACCTTGCCACAGATCAGAATACTAAAAAATGATGCAAAGAATGCGAAGAATAATGAAAAGGTCTGGGTCGAAATCGACATGAACACCATATCAAAAAATATGGTAAATGGTAGGATAGTCGAAATACTCGGTCAGGCAAACACTCCTAAAGCGGAGCAATTATCCATCATACGCTCGTATGGTCTAAAAGAAGAGTTTGATGCGAACACTTTGCGAGAGGCACGAGCTATTGGACAAAATGTGGACATTTCAAAATATCCTAATAGGGAAAATTTCACCGAGCAACGCGTGATCACTATCGACGGTGAAGATGCACGAGATTTTGACGATGCTATTGCTGTGGAAAGAAAAGCGGACGGAGGATATATTTTGTCCGTACACATCGCGGATGTCTCCGAATATGTGCGCGAAAATAGCGCGCTTGATAGAGAGGCGTATAGACGAGGTACTAGTGTCTATTTTCCAAATCAAGTCATCCCTATGCTTCCTAAAGAGCTGTCAAACGGCATTTGTTCGCTGAGTGAAGGTGAATGTCGTCTGGTATTGTCTGTAGTAATGGAGCTAGATAAAGATTGTAATCTACTGACTCATAGAGTTGTAGAAGGGATAATCAAGAGTCGTCATCGTATGACTTATACCGAGATAAAGAATATTTTAGAAGGCGACGAATTGCTCATAGATAAATATCGTGATGTGTATGACGATATCATGTGCTACCGTGAAATATCGAAAAAATTATTAGCAAAAAGGCATAAGCGAGGCGAGATACGCATGAATCTTCCTGAGCCTTTTATATTGGAAAATGAGTCTGGTGAGATCGTGAGCATTGAGAAGCGCATCCAGGACGAAGCACACGAGATCATAGAGAGCCTGATGATTCTCACCAATGAATGTGTAGCAAAGACATATTTTGATATGAAAATACCATTCGTATATCGAGTGCATGAAAAGCCGGATAGCGAGAAAGTGCTTAGACTGTCAAATATTTTGAAAAACATGGGAGTGGCAAATCAGCTTCAGCTTGATGGCGATAAACCTATGGCTTATCAAAAGATTTTAGAGAAGATTCAAGGGCAGACTAATGAGACTACGCTTACAAAATTGGTGCTGAGATCTATGATGAAAGCAAGATATGCACCGAATTGCCTTGGACATTTTGGACTGGCTAGCGAATATTATTGCCATTTTACGAGTCCTATTAGACGATATCCAGATCTGATGATTCATCGAATTATAAAGAAAAAATTACACGGAATGGCAAGTGCAGAATTAAAAGCAAAATATACTGCTATCGTCGAGCGTGCATGTGAGCAGTCGAGTGAGACGGAGCGTACTGCAGATGAGGCAGAGCGCGAAGTAGATGATTATAAGAAAGCGGTCTACATGTCAAAATTCTTAGGTGAAGAATTCGACGGTGTCATTTCTGGAGTGCAGGAATTCGGCGTCTTCGTAGAATTGGACAACGGCATAGAAGGCATGATACGGATCGACGATCTCCCATATGACGCATACGAATATGACGATATGTCTATGATGCTCCGTGGGAAAAATCATTCGTACACAGTAGGTGATAAATTAAGAATAGTCGTCTCCAGCACTAATACTAGACTGAAACATATCGACTTTGACCTGGCAGGTGGGGAAAAGACTTTGGGCGCATATGTAGTGAAAAAAGAGACTAATGCCACAAAAAAATCTAAACATGAAAATCTAAAGAAACCCAAGCAGACAAAGTCTAAAAAATCAAATATAGGTCAAGCTAAAAAATCGAAAAGAAAAAA
>CALWFA010000068.1 GCA_944377465.1 uncultured Clostridia bacterium | reverse complement strand
CATTCGGGGACCCACGAGAACTTGCTTCGAGTGGGAAAAGGAGCGATCGATCGTAAGGACACTGTCGCGATCAACACATTGATCGCGGTGTCTAAAGATCGTATCGCTCCGCCCTGGCGCAGAGAACAGGATTCGAACCTGCGGATGCTTTCACATCACACGATTTCCAATCGTGCTCATTCGACCACTCTGACATCTCTGCATGTCGTCTTTTTAGACTAATTTATTATAATAGATTGACTAAAAATAATCAAGTCGTTTTGATATTTTCATTTTAGATTTTCTAATATATCTTTTTTATTTTACCTTTCTATTAATTTTATACTCTGTCACATAGATGAAAGTGTTGATACTTGATTTTCTAGTCTTGCTCAAAAAAGCATAAAAAGAAGTGGCAACTTACCACTTCTTTGTTTTACTCATCTTCATCGTCATCATCGGATATGCCAAGTGAGGCAAATACATCATAAATGCTAGTCACTTTTTTAGGCTGTGCTGGCTCATCGTCCTTTGCATTCGTTGGTCTAGCCTGCGATGCTTCTTTTTGCTCTATATCTTCAGCCGTATCCTCGTCTATCTCGTCTTCTTCATCTATTACTTCGCTTTCGTCTAGTGTATTCGGTGCATTTTTATTCAATTCTTCTTTTTCATTATTATCTGATACTTGCTGATCTAAATCGATCTTCTGCTCTTCTATATCTGACGGTACATCCGTAATATTAGCCTTTTCATCAACTACCGACTCCGCGCCTAAATCTATTTTCTCGTCTTCTAGAATCTCACGCTCATTAGTCTCTACACTGGCTTTTGTCTCGCTAGACATGTTCGTTTCCTCTGATTTTCTGTCGGATTCGATCATTTCGGCTTCAACATTTGCCACTTTATCTATCGGGCTAGCCGTCTGAGATAGCTCTCTATCTTCAGCTTTATTCTCCTCTGGCTTTAGCTCGGTTGTCCTATCGTCCGCCTGTGATATCTTCGCATCTGCCTGCTCTACAGTCTTTACTTTAGACTGCTGATCTGCTATTACAGCTTCTCTCTTATCCACTGTTTCACTTGCCAACTTTTGATTTTCTTTCTTGATCAGCTCCTCAATGATAGCTTTGTCAGCAGATTTTGATCCCGTACTAGTCTGCCTATCCACGCTCACTACCCCAGCAGGAATAATTATCTCACTAGGCTTTTTCTCCATAGCTACATTCTCTGTGCGTCTCGGGGTCTCAATATGGACTGTCACTTCCTTTTTTTCTATAGGGTCAGCCACCTGCTGACTGACCCGCGCGCCAATCTCGGCCTCCTCGATGGATAGATTCGCGGTATGCACGATAGGCTTCCATTCTACCTTTTTGAATAGTGCCACTATTGAGATAGGCACATAAGTAAACATAAAGAATGGGAAAGTGAATAGGTATAATATTTTCTTAGCAGATGTGGTCTTGATATGTTTCCATTCTGTGATCACGACCAGCAGTGCTATCACAAACATGATGGTATATAGGTATATAAAGTATTTCACCAGCTCCCAGACTGCCGATAGTGCACCCACATAATCCCCAATGCATACACCTATTATAGCCAAGACTGGCAGACCGATCAGAATCAACATCGTGAGAAGCAATGCAGGGAAGATTGTGGTCAAAATATCCCAACAAGAAAAGCTCCTAAAGCAATTCTTAATGAGGTTCCAGCCGTCCTTGCCGAACACCTGATAGAAACCCTTTGCCCAGCGCTCGCGCTGTCTCCATGCCTGTCGGAAAGTATTAGGCTGTTCGTCATACAATTCTGCAGTGCTACAATATCCCACCTTTCTACCGGTGAGAGCATATTCAGTCGAGCATTGTATGTCCTCTGTCAGAGTGAAGAATTCCCAGTTGTTAAACTCTTTCACCACTTTGGTATCTATCAAGAAGCCCGTACCAGATATAGCACAGCTTGTGCCGTTCATCATACGGCAGTTGTTGAGATGACGCGCTTCGTGCAAGAACCAAATGCCGTAGCCTGAAGTAAGCCAGTTTTCACCAAAATTCTTTGAATTTCTGTATGAAGTGATCAGATTATAACCGCTGTCATACACCTTGTTCATCTCGGTGATAAAGTTCGGCTTGATCACATTGTCTGCGTCGAGTACGATGTATGCGTCCGGCACCATATATGCATATTCTGGCTCGGTGTGCAATTTGGTAAATAGATAGTTTAGTGCGTATCCTTTGCCCACCTTTTCTTTATTAAAGCGCTCGAATACCACGCATCCTAAATTCCTACATATCTCGGCGGTGTTGTCCGTGCAGTTGTCCGCGATGACGAATATTCTGACCATTGCCTGTGGGTAGTCATTTGCTCGAATACTCTTGATGAGATTGCCTATTACTTTGCTCTCATTTCTCGCCGAGATCACAATACCTATGGTATGTAGCTTAAAGACTGTACCCGTGATCTTGGTATGCTTGATCGTACCAATGATCAGATAGATGAATTGATGCAGATACATCAATGTGAATATAATAGTGATAATATTAGAAAATATGAATACGACACCGTCCAATGTCGAAGCGAACTGAAGGTGTCCCTGATATTTGAATAGATCCCAAATTAATTCCATACTTAAACCGTCTCCGTGTCAGCATTTTAGCACGAGTTTACCATTTTGTAAATACCATTTTTGAAATTTGATATAATTTTTCCCTAAAAAAATTTTAAAACACAGCAAAACATCAATCAAATCATGTGAAAACGCTATATTTTTCATTAGAAAAATAAAATTTTACATTATGAAAAGAAATCGATCTTTTACCGACACCATAAAGTGCCAAACTGCTATGCATGAAAAAAGAGCGCCTAAGCACTCTTTAATCTAAGTTTATGCCTTTCTCAACTTCAAACCAAGAGCTGCAGTGACGATGCCCGATACGCCTAAGATGATAGATCCAGCATTAGGTATATAGAGCGTAGTCATGTATTCACCGAAAGAAGACATCTGCAATCCACCTGCCACGAAAGCAATCAAGAAAGCGATAGACGCTATCAAGGCTACTAGGCTAGCGATGAAGAGCAATAGGTTGATGATCTTGTGATCCATAAAGAACTTTACCACCACTAATACCGCTACTATAGCGATAGCGATTAGTGCGATGATCATGAATACCTTTGCAGTCACATATCCGCCTACTTTATCCGAGCCTAACTCTTGTGCTGTAGAGAGTGAATCTAACCACTCACTAAGCGAACTCGAAGCAGACTCTGAAGTAGAGCGACCCGCTACGGTCAATGATACGATCGCAGTCATGAATGGGAACGCCATAGCCACGAAGGACAATACAGCGAACACCAAAGCCACGATCTTCGTGATCAAACCGCCCGAACTTTTCTTTTTTGCCATAAAACCTCCCTTTAACTAAAA
>CALWFA010000067.1 GCA_944377465.1 uncultured Clostridia bacterium | reverse complement strand
TTACGAAATTTTCTATATCTTTTACTTCTTCATCTGTCAGCTTTCTATCAAAGTTAAAGTCAAACCTCAGCCTTTCGATAGTGATATTACTGCCCTTTTGCACGATCTGAGTGCCGAATTTGTGTCTCAATCCCGCGAGCATCAGGTGACAAGCGGTATGCAATCGAGTGGTCATCTGACTATCGTCAGCTAGTCCACCCTTGAATTGACCGGCACTGGTAGTGCGAGCAAGTTCTTGATGTTGCTTAAAGGCTTCGTCAAAGCCCGCGGTATCTACAGAATATCCTTTTTCTTTTGCAAGTTCGACAGTGAGCTCGATAGGAAAGCCGAAAGTGTCATACAGTCTAAAGGCAGATTTTCCATTTATAGTCTTTTCCTCTACATAGTCTGGATTTGAGCGCATGAATTGATTTTTTCGCTCAATACCCGCGATTACTTTGTCAAACTCGCGCATTCCTTGCTCAAGTGTCTTATTGAATTTATCTATTTCCGTCTTGATGCTAGAGATGATATAGTCCTCGTGCTTTACTAGATTTGGATAAGCTACATCGTATACTTTTTCAATATATATTTTCGCTATTTCTAGCAAACTGTCGCTAGGTAAACTTATCTTTCTAGCGTGTCTGATAGCTCTACGCAAGATTCTACGCAAAATATATCCGGCACCTACATTGCTAGGAAGTATACCATTTTCATCACCGATGAGCATCACCGATGTACGAATATGATCCGCTATTATTCTCATCGAACGCGTGATACTTGGATCTGAGTCATATTTTACATTTAGAGTCTTTTCCATTAAGGCGATGACATCGCAAAATAGGTCGGTCTTGTACCCATCTGTCACGCCGTTTAAGAACATAAGCATTCTTTCAAAGCCAAATCCGGTATCTACATTTTTATTTTTTAGAGGTTTATATTTTCCGTCAGGCAATTTCTCATACTGCATATACACATCATTGCCTATCTCTACGAATCTACCACAATTGCAGTTTATATCGCATTTTCCGCTATCACATTTTTCATCATGTCGTGGATAAAACCATTCATTATCCGGACCACATGGAGTGTTTACTGTGCCGTCTAGCTCCCACCAGTTATCCTCTTTGCCCTGATAAAATATATTTTCAGGCTTAATGCCGAGTCCGATCAGGAGATTCGCCGTCTCATCATCACGCGGTACACTGTCGTTGCCAGCAAATACGCTAGAGCAGATCTTATCCTTATCTAGCCCAAATACCTTAGTAAGTAGCTCGAAAGTCCACGCTGTCTTTTCTTTTTTGAAATAGTCTCCTAGGCTCCAATTTCCCATCATCTCAAAGAATGTAAAATGAGATTCATCACCCACCTCGTCTATATCGACCGTACGCATACAGCCCTGCACATTACATAGTCGTGTACCCTTTGGGTGTGGCTTGCCGAGTAGATAAGGCATCAGTGGTTGCATTCCTGCCACATTAAACATCACTCCAGTACTACCGTCACCTATCAAAGACACCGCGCCGATATCTACATGTCCGCGTTCTTTATAAAAGTTTAGCCAAATTTCTCTCAGTTTTTTACTAGTCATCTTTTTCATGTTATCTCCATATTGAATAAGTCATTTTATATTATCTTATCTATCTTGTCAATATTTTCATAAAAGATTATCTCTTGATGTCAAACATTTATGTCTTTTAATGTTTTTTATAGTACCCATTAGCTACATCACAGTTTAGAATAAATAAACAAATTTTTATTTAGATATTAGCTTGTCAAGTCCTAATTTTTTCAGGATATCGTGATGTATAGCCTGCTCTGATTTTATACTTGAATCCACGCAGTTTACATGAATCCAGCCATATTTTTCTGCCACATATTTTGCCCGTTCATAAGCTAGAATCATATGAGAATCGTCCGACTCCAAGATATCTTTTTTCATACCATTTTTTAGCGAGGCTCGATTGCGCGCAAGCTCAATACTAAATTCGGTCGGCATATCTAAAAATATGATTTTGTCTGGACGGGGAATCTTTAGTTTATTATATTCAAAATCTTGTACCCAATTTAAAAAATCGTTTAGTTCGTTTTGATCCTTTATCTTAGTCGACTGATGAATCATATTGCTCGGCACATATCTATCAAATAGCACAAAGTCATACTCCGAACAGTCGATTTCATTCATCGTAAAGAGTCTATCCACGGCAAAAATTGTGCTGATCTGATAGCTATCCATTCTATCAGAAAAGTCACCGTTTAGATACATTTTCACAAGTGAGCTAGATGGACTATCATAGTTTGGAAAGCTTATGAGTCGGCATTTGTATCCGCTCGCAGTCAGAAAATCGTATAACAATTTCGTCTGAGTAGCCTTGCCAGAGCCGTCAGTACCCTCAATATCTATAATCATACTTTCTCCGCTAGATATTATATCATTTTTTCTCTCTATAGGCAAATGAAAATATATAGTATTCGATCCGAAACTTTAGGTTAAGTCTAAAGTAAGCAAACTTAAGTAAACTAAAAAAAGAGGAAAATAGGTGTGAATATGTGGATAAGTAAGATTTTTAGATGCCATAATAAGAAAATTTTCATTAGCAAAGTAAAGCATATCTAAATATCCACAAAAAGTTCACCTATCAGTCAATATATTGTGGTGAAAAAAATGCTTAATATAAAAAAGTTATCCACATAATGTGGATAACTATGTGGATAACTTGTGGAAAAGTCCATTTTTCGTGTGGAAAAGTCATATTTCGACAGGGTTTTGAGGCATAATAATAGATATTCACTATTGAAAGATATTATTGCCTACACAGTGGAGCTTACGCCCGCGAGATATTCTCTGATCAGCTCAGAAAGGTCAAAATCAGACATTTTCGGATCTAAGAGGAAGGTCTCTGTGTGATTATCATCGATATAGATCTTATCTGAGGCTTTTTTATACTCTTGCCTAGTCTCTTTATCCTTAGATGAATTTTTGATATATAAAAAGCCATTATAATAATAAAATCCTGGTCCGATGCAATCCACAGCAATTTCTAGAGACATATCCTTATATATATCGTTTGCGGAAGGATTGATCCCGTAGGCCATAAATTGAGCAATAGGTGTGTCTCTTTTAGACACTTCTATATGTAGGAATTTAGACTCTTCGGGCAGTTCGCGGTATGCGGATACTAGATATTTGCGTTTCATATCTTCATCGTCCGATTTTGCGATATCGCTAGGCATATCTATTGATTCATATGAGGCGGTGACTTGTAACCTTTGCCCATTAAAATATTTCTCAGATAATGCATCAATAAAATCTGACAATTTAATCTTCATATACTTCTCCTTTATTTATTTCATTATATAATAGAAATGCTGAATTGTCAATACGAAAGTACATACTCTCATGGTCTTAAAGTTTATCGAAGGTATGATATATACAATGTAAGTTCACTATACAAATCTCTGTAAATATTTAGCCACGCCATCGTTTTTGACACTGTCAATCACCTCATCTACCATTGCTTTG
>CALWFA010000066.1 GCA_944377465.1 uncultured Clostridia bacterium | reverse complement strand
TATATAAATAAAAACATAAAAATAAATAAAAAATTAGCAAAAAATTG
Organism: uncultured Clostridia bacterium; assembly: GCA_944377465.1. Classification (GTDB taxonomy): domain Bacteria; phylum Bacillota; class Clostridia; order Christensenellales; family UBA1242; genus Onthoplasma. The sequence goes on along the minus strand of CALWFA010000066.1, from coordinate 3,520 downwards.
CTAATTTTTTGTTAAATCAAATAAATTTTATTAATTTATTTTTTCTGAAGCTCTTAGAAGAATCCTCTTTGCTGACCACAAACACAACAATTATTATTATTGTTTGTTCCATATGCTCCTAAAGCTAGTAGCAATAATAACAAGAATGTAGTATTTGTCGCTAGATCTGTGTTCGTAGCTTGTGCTATGACTGCGATCAAAATGGCAAACAAAATGTATAGTGCGGTATTATTCATATTCTTGCTCCTTATCTATTTTTCTTCGTTTATTTTATTTATTCGTCAAAATTCAATCTTGTGAATATTTGCAATGCTAGATCTTACTAGATATCATATATTTATGAGTGTGTATAGACAATTAGATTGTAGAGAAGAGATAGAATTGAAATCATATATGCCTAGCAAATTAGATATGAAAAATTTGACTACATTTTTCTATGCGTTCAGCGATGATACTAGATTGAAAATAATAATGTTGCTTTCAATCAAGCCTTTATGCGTCGGTGGCATAGCACAAGTATTAAACCAAAATCAAACTACTGTCAGCCATCAACTAAAAATCTTGAAATCGATCAACATAGTCTCGTGTGATCGTAGCGGGAAAAATATCGTCTATTACATAAAAAATCCTAGCATAGAGACAGTACTAAATGCTACCGTAGATTGTATCTAAAGCTTTTAATTATGTGATGTTTTTTAGATTTCTTCTTCATACGAAAAGAGATGCAATATTATATAAATAATATTTCTATATAATAGACGGATTTATGATTCGGTGCATAATATGAATTATGAAGATAATTTGTATAGCAGGCGGAAGCTACAAATCATTTTATTTAAACGAAAGGTCTAAGATCAAGCGGTGCGATCTGCTAGTATTCAATTATGGTATAATATATGACTATATAATGCATGACGAGATTTTGGGCAGTGGCATAGTCACTAAAGAATTACTTAATTTATCAAAAATGCTCGGATGTACAATAGTGGCTGGAGTCTACTCGCAATGTGGAGATACGCGAGACAAGTCAATAATAATATGCGACGGCGAGAAAATCCATTTATCAAAAGTAAGTCTGGGAGTGAAATTGCTCATAAAAGGATACGGCTTCATAGTAGGTGATGAACATACATTGTATTCTAATGCAAACAAAATAGTATTGACCAAATCTCGAATTTACCCTGTTTTAGAGCATTGCTCTATGAATAAAATTTATATATTTTGTGATGAATTTGGCGTAGGAATAGTCGAAAACCGAAAATATTTAAGAAAATTCAACAAACTTTCAAAAATTGTTTTGAAATAATTTCGACCTATGATATAATATAACTATTGTATACTATTCTAAAATAATTTTTTGGAGAAAAAATGAAAAAAACTATTAGAGATATAGATGTAGAAGGCAAGCGCGTCTTCGTGCGCGTGGATTATAATGTGCCTATCAATGCTGAGCTCAAGATCGTCGACGACACTCGTATTACTGCTACTTTGCCTACAATCAATTATTTGATCGAACATAATGCAAAAATTATCTTATGTTCACATTTAGGTCGCCCTAATGGACAGGTGGAGCCTAAGCTGTCTCTACGACCTGTGCTTGCACGCTTGTCTCAATTATTAAATAAACCCGTCTCTTTTGCTGAAGATATTTTAGACAAGTCGACTGCGGAGATGGTGGACAAGATGCAAAATGGCGATGTCCTTATGTTAGAAAATATCCGATTTTATAAGCAGGAAGAAGAAAACGATGAGAGCTTTGCAAAGACTTTAGCGAGCCTTGCAGATATATATGTGTTAGAGGCTTTTGCTACAGCGCATAGAAAGCATGCATCTACTTTCGGAGTGGCAAAGTTGTTGCCTGCTGTGTGCGGATTTTTAGTCGAGCACGAGCTGGAGATATTCGATAAAGTATTGAATAATCCTGATCACCCATTCGTCGCTATTTTGGGTGGGGCTAAAGTGGCAGATAAATTGCCTGTCATCGAAAATCTATTAGACAAAGTGGACACTGTTTTGATCGGTGGCGGTATGGCATATACTTTCATCAAAGCTATTGGTGGCAATATAGGTATGTCCATTATAGATAATACCAAGATTGACTTAGCTAAGGAGATACTAGATAAAGCAAAAGAAAAAAATGTGAAGATTATGCTCCCTATAGACAATCTTTGCGCTAAGGAATTCAGCGAAGATGCTGAGACTAAATTGTTCAGTAGCGGATTCATCGCAGATGACTATCAAGGAATGGATATAGGTCCAAAGACTATTAAAATATATAAAGCCGTGATCAAGAAGGCTAAAACGATCGTATGGAATGGACCTGTAGGCGTGTATGAATATGAGAAATTCAAGCGTGGTACTAATAAGATCGCTAAATATGTCGCAAAAAGTAAGGCTGTATCGGTGATAGGTGGTGGCGATAGTATCGCAGCTATCCAATCATTAGGTGTGGCTAAAAAGGTGACTCATATGTCGACAGGTGGCGGAGCATCTCTGATGCTACTACAGGGCAAAAAATTACCATGTATAGAGTTGATCGAAGATCAATAGGGGAAATATGCGAAAATTAATCGTCGCTAATTATAAAATGAACGGGGATAGTGCGCTATACACTTCTATCGTAAAGAAACTAAATAAGATAAAGATGTTGGACACGAGCGTAGTTTTGTGTCCACCTTTTGTTTATCTTGACCTCTTTAGACTCAAAAATAAAAAGATTTCCTTAGGGGTGCAGGATATTTCAAATCAGATAAATCATAAATCTACAGGTCAGATTAGTCCGCATATGCTAAATGAATTTTCAGTCAAATATTCGATCGTGGGGCACAGCGAGAGAAGAGCATTGGGTGAAAATGACGACTTGATCAATCAAAAAGTAAAATTATGTATCGAAAGTGATATAGTGCCTATAATATGTGTAGGCGAGAATGAAAAGGATGAGAATGTAGACTTGATACAAAACCAGGTATCGTCCGCGATATCAAAAGTAAAGAGGTCTAGCAAGATCATATTAGCCTACGAGCCTGTCTGGGCGATAGGCACAGGTGAGATACCTTCAGTCGAATATATAAATAAACAAGTGTCATTAGTAAGGAAACTTTTAAAAAAGAAAAGATTTAATGACTTTTTGATACTTTACGGCGGTAGTGTCGATGAAGATAATTATGCTAATCTACTGGGCGCTGATATTGATGGATTTTTACTCGGCGGAGTGTCACTCAGACTGGATGAGTTTTTAAAGATCGTAAAGGGGGTAGACAATGCATAAAAGAGGTATCTTGGTCATACTTGACGGCTATGGAGAGGGTCCAGCTGGACCATATAATGCAGTAAAAAATGCAAATACTCCCATGCTAGATTCTATCAAAAAAAACAATTTGTCTCTAATAAAAACTGACGGCGAAGCAGTAGGACTTTTTGAAGGTGAATTAGGTGGCAGTGAGGTCGGACATACGACAATCGGCGCGGGTAGAATCGTATTGTCTACAGCAAAAAAGATAGCAGAAGATATAGCATCAGG
>CALWFA010000065.1 GCA_944377465.1 uncultured Clostridia bacterium | reverse complement strand
ACTACCATTGCGATCTTTATCATAATGGTACGAATATCTTTGGTGATAGCGAAGAACATCTTTCTTAGATTTTCTGCTTCTTCCAGTTGCTGTGCGTAATTGATCTTATCTAATTTATCAAGCGTGACGACGGTATTATATATTTCAGTATTATATTGCTCTTTTATGTAGCCTATATCAAAAAGCCCATTGTCTAGTGCATAATAGACTAGTCCAAAGAGTAGACTCTCTTCGCCTAGACCCATGTCTATTATAATATTGCTAAAATCTGTCACATCTATCGATTTATCTTTTAATAGAGCAGTAAGATATGATATTTGTTCTTTCATATTGTCCATACTATGATTTTATCACAATGATTAAAATTTTTCAATAGATTTTTAGATTTAAGAAAAATTCGACACGATTTACTGTAAGATGCTGTTGTAATAAATCACTAGCTAGTCTAATACAATATTTTGAGGCAATATGTATTGGATTAATTCAAACAAGGCTATAGAGGATCTAGGCTCTAGTAAATATGGACTGAGCGAGAAAGAAGCGCAAGCCAGACTGAAGAAATATGGTAAGAACGAGATGAAGCAGGCGAAAAAGCAGTCTGTGATAGTGTGTTTTTTCAAGCAGTTTCTAAATATTATGGTGGGGATATTATTGATCTCCGCTATCGTGAGCTTTGCTATAGCTATAGCGAATAAGGAATATTCAGATCTATTTGAGGGATTTGTCATCTTCTTTATAGTCATCATGAATGCTATCATCGGTGTGATACAGGAGAATAAGGCGCAGGCGTGCCTAAACGATCTAAATAGATACAATAAGACTAATGTAAAAGTATTGAGAAATAATGCAATAGTCAATGTGGATAGTACAGAATTGGTGCCCGGAGATATAGTAGAGCTAGAGGCAGGGAACATAGTCATGGCGGATATTAGACTCATCGAGACAAATAATTTTGCAGTAGATGAGAGCTCTCTCACCGGAGAGAGCGTGCCAGCGGAAAAGCTGGCAGACTTAGTACTCAGCAAAAATACCGCGCTGGCAGAGCGTAAAAACATGGCGTATTCAGGTAGTCTAGTTACGCGCGGAAAAGCTAGAGGAATAGTGGTGACTACAGCTAAGGACACAGAGCTAGGGAAGATCGCAAATATGCTATTCAATGCAAAGAAAGAGACCACCCCACTACAAAAGTCAATAGATAAAATAGGTAAAATAATCACCTACACTGTGCTAGTCGTATGTCTAATCATCCTTCTGATAGAGCTGATAGGCGGTAATGGCTTTATGAATGCGATCATGACCTCTGTAGCGCTCGCGGTGGCGGCTATCCCAGAGAGTCTACCTGCAGTGATTACGATCATTCTAGCGCTTGGTGTACAGCAGCTCGCCAAACGAAAATGTATAATCAAGCATCTACACGCGGTCGAGACATTGGGAAGCTGTGAGATCATATGCTCGGACAAGACGGGTACTCTCACTCAAAATAAGATGCAAGTGGTCAAGACATTTCTAAATGATAGATTTGATGACACTCAAGGCTCGACATTTATGCATCTATTGAAGTGCATGCGGATATGTAATAATGCAAAGCTCGAGCACGACAAAGTCATTGGCGAGCCGACTGAAAATGCTTTGCTAGAATTTGTATTGAAAAATGATGCCGACTTTACATACAATAAGATTCATGAAAAGCCGTTTAATTCTAATCGAAAGATGATGAGCGTCATCGTCAATGACTCGGGTATCAAAAGCTATACTAAAGGTGCTCCCGAGATGCTACTAAATAAATGTAGCAAGATAGAATTAGACGGCAAGGTACTGCCATTTACAGAGGAATTGCGAGCAAAAGTGAGATCTGCAAACGACGAGATGACGGACAAAGCATTGCGAGTGATGGGCTTTTGCTATAAAGAATTTGACGCATATAATCCTAATGACGAGCTAGAAGAGAACATGATTTTCTTAGGTCTCGCTGGCATGATGGACAATCCTCGACCAGAAGTAAAGTCAAGCATAGAAAAATGTTTTAAAGCGGGGCTAAAGCCAGTGATGATCACGGGCGATCACAAGCGTACCGCCTTTGCTATAGCGAAAGAATTGGGGATAGCGAATTCTCTCGACCAAGTGATCACTGGAGCAGAGCTTGATACCTTGTCGGATAAAGAATTGAGATATAAATGTAGTAAATATACTGTATTTGCACGCGTCTCTCCTGAGCATAAAGTACGAATTGTGCAGGCGTTTAAGCGATTAGATAAGATAGTAGCCATGACTGGCGATGGTGTAAACGATGCCCCTAGTCTAAAGATCGCAGATATTGGTGTCGGTATGGGGCAATCGGGGACAGATGTGGTGAAGAATGTAGCTGATATGGTCGTCCTCGATGACAACTTTGCCTCTATAGTAGTAGCTGTGGAAGAAGGCAGAAAAGTATATAGCAATATACAAAAAGCGTTGCAATTTCTGATCTCTACGAACTGTGTAGAAGTGTTTGGCATGTTGATTGCTCTACTATTTTTCCCTCAATACACTTTCTTGCTACCTGCACAGATGCTGTTTATCAACCTTGTGACCGATAGTCTGCCCGCATTCGCTCTCGGCATGGAGAGAGTGGAGCGCGAGACTATGCTCTCTCCGCCTAGAAATAGCAAGGCTGGGCTATTTGGCGGGAAAGTAGGAGTGGCTATCATATATCAGTCGATCTTACAGACAGCGATCGTGATGATTGTATATATCATAGGTATCAAATGCTTCACGCCTGAGGTGGCGAGCAGTATGATATTCTTCACTATTATATTCATGCAATTATTGCATAGCGTAAACTGCAAGACGAACAACAGTATTTTTGAGAAAAATCTATTAGACAATAAGACTTTTAACATTTGCTTTTTGCTCACTCTAGCTATAAATCTACTAGTCTGCTGTCCATTCATGTATCCGCTATTCGGACTGCATGCCCTAAATCTATATCAATGGATAATAGTAGCGATAGCATCTATTAGCATCATACCACTTTGCGAGATGATGAAGCTGATACTCGACACAAAAGGAAAACGAAGATACCATAAAAAATCTTTAGCATAATAAGTGCTCGGTCTGTATCTGATTAGATATATCTAATGGTTATAAGAATTGTCATAAACATGAATAAAAGAAAGTCATATGTCAATAATAAGCCTAGGAGGACATATGAGCGTAAGAAGTAAAAAGATTTTATCCACGATCGTGTATTACACATTGATAGCGCTTGCCATTTTAAATGCAGGATTCTTCATCTATGCATTGATAGTGCGAGATGTGGCTATGTGGGCAAAAATTATCTATTTCGTATGGTCTGGGCTGGTAATAGGTGCGGCAATATTCGATATCATCTGTACTGCCAATAAAGAAGCCAAGGCGATATCAGGATTGATAATTTATGTGCTGAGCATTCTTGCAGTCATCATGTCATGTATCCTATATTTTGTCAATTCAGGTGTAGATGGCTTAGCGACAGACTTCTTTAATCTATTCATATCGATCTCATTTATATCTCTGATGACTACTGGATACTTGATAGCGAGCTGGTGTGT
>CALWFA010000064.1 GCA_944377465.1 uncultured Clostridia bacterium | reverse complement strand
ATGTATTTATGCCAATCGGAGATCTCCTTATTTTCATCATCTTCACTCTGCACGATGCCTAACTCCTGCTTGCAACTATCGCATATCTCCTGATCGCTCTGCACAAAATTGATCTTGCAGATAGGGCACAGCTCTAGATCTCCTATATCATCATCTCCACCTTTGATGAGCTTCATCTCCTTCTTGCACACATCACAATATTGGTCCGATTTCTTTATGTAATTCAGCTCACATCGCGGACACAATATCCATACTGGTTTAGAATTCCTTGCCATATACCTCTCCTTCTATTTTGCTTAGTATATTATAATGACTCAAAATTTATTTGTCTACTAAATTTCAAAAATAATTCATAAAATATAAGATTAATTTTAGTCAATTTTTGTATGAGAGAAAAGCAAAATATAAATATGAGATGTAAAAATACGAATAAATTAATTTTTAAGTGTTTCTAAGCCTTAGCAAACTACATATATATGGTGAACTGACTTTAGTCTTTCTCTACCTTCAATTCTTTCATTTTCTCGCTCAAAAGCTGACGAGATATATAAGATCATAAGAAGGTTTTGCAAATATAATTATTTATATCTATATTTACAAATCTATATTTACAGACAACACAACGACTAATATACGCTCGCGAATTAAACTTTATCTTTGTAGCAATCTCTTATCAAAAGTGTTTTCACATATAATTTAACGAAAAAATTTGTATTTTACCCGCAAAAACAAAATAAAAAAATCTCCTATGATAAATCATACGAGCTCTTGTCAGTGGTTTTTATATTAGCCTTGGATCCTATTTTTGCTATTCTTCGATTACTTTTTAGTGTACTAATCTTAAGACATCTTTTTGGGTCAATTTTTATTTACATAAAGTTTTCGATCTACTATTGTTTACGCTTTATGCGCCTTCGATCAGCATCTTGTCTGCCACTAGCGCGATAAACTCACCGTTTGTAGGTTTTTCATTGCTAGAATACACTTTGATACCAAATAGATTATTGATGTTCTCTATCTTGCCACGATTCCATGCTACCTCTATCGCATGCCTTATCGCTCGCTCCACTTTTGAAGCGCTAGTGTCATATTTCTCCGCTATGGTCGGATAGAGTTTCTTCGTGATAGAGTTGATTATCTCAGGGTTTGCGATAGCGAGCTTTATAGCCTCGCGCAAAAACTGATATCCCTTGATATGCGCGGGTATCCCTACTGTGATGAAAATGTTTGTGATCTTTTCCTCTATATGATTAGTCGTCTTGGCATTGAAAAATACTCGCGTCTCTTTATTGTCGGTATTGAGCACATCATGAATCCTATCTTTCAATGTCTCAATGTCAAAAGGTTTGATGCAATAGTATTTCGCTCCTAGCGATATAGCTTTATTAATGAAGCCGTCTATCGAGAGCGAGGACTGGACGATCACCTTCGTCTTTTTATTGCCTGCAAGGCTCTCGAGCACTTTGAAGCCGTCACATTTTTGCAATACAATATCCATTAACACCACATCAGGTGTATGTATCTTGATGAGGTCGATGAGCTCCTCTCCGTCTGAAGTCATCGCTAGCACTTGATAGCCATCTCGCTCAAAACTCTTCTTCATCTCTTCCATAGTATTCTGCTCTTCGTCAGCAAGTATTACTGTAATATTTTTCATTTATTTCCCCCTTTTAATTACAGTGTTGAAACACAGTAATATAATAGCAAAATTGAGATAAATAAACTAAAAGAAAAAAATAATAATCTGCTTATTTTTAGTATTTTTTTTGGCATTAAAAATTAAATTGTCGAAAAGCGACTCGCACCTATGTAGAATATGAAAATTAAAGAGCGAAATGTAAAATATTTTCTAATATTTTTCTCGTTAGAGACGAATTATTAGTAAAATTTTCTATTATCAGAAAGTTTTATCTAAATCTGTAAAAGCGGAAAATAGCGCTAAAAAACAGCATTTATTCGAAATATATTAATGATCTTTTGATCTAAATAAATAATGTTTAATATTTATTTTATAGACAAATTCTTTATTTATTAATATTAAAATTATATTTTCTTGGTATATAAATATTTTCGATTTTTGCGAAGTATGTGGTATTTTTTATAATTTTATTGTTAGATAAATTTTATTTTCTCGTATTTTTATATATAAGATATTTCATATCAATTAGGATAAATACCGATATTTTTTTCTTACATAGAAATTTTAATCATAATCATCAAAATTTATCTATATATTATAAGGACAGGAGGTCGTATGGACGAAAATCAGGACAGCATTAAGATAGCATATGCAAAAAATCTAAATAGGCTAAATTTCAACTCTACGGTAAACATGAACATCGATGCCAATGCAAATATCAAGACAATATTAGATGTAGATAGCTATATCTATGACGAAAAGGTCGAATGTGGCTCGAGCAAAGCGATAATCAGTGGAAAATTAGGAGTAAAAGTGCTCTATATTGATACTGACAATATGACGAATTCTGTGAGCGATTCGGTCTCTTTTAGTGAGACGATACTCGACGAGGCAATCACGGCGGACGCAATAGTAAAATTAAGCGAGTGCAATATCTTGAGCAATGTATTGGATAGTAGCGCGAGCCTAAAAATCAACTGCGATGTCAGTCTAAATCCAATAGTGTATCAGAATGTAGGGCTCGCATCTAATGGGAGCAACTTTGAGAGCATGATACAGAAAAAGAGTGAGATAAACACCTTCTCAATCCTTGCGAATGTAAATAGCAACTTTGAGTACACCATAAATCTCGAGACTAAAGACACTATTTCAAAAATTCTCTCGTATGACGCATATTTCTCACACGACGCTATCAGCATGACAGACGAGGGTGCGATCGTGGACGGCAAGATGTACTGCAAGCTCATCTACGAAATGAATGACGAAGAGGGAAGCAAAATCAAGGAGATCTCTGATTCCTTTAAACTAAAAAGTGAAGTGCGTATCAGCGGAGTGAATAGAGACTGCGTGACCGAACTCAATTTTGATATCGACAAGTCTCGCACGAGCATCAATACAGAATTCGAAGAGGGAAACAGTATCGTCACGGTCACTCACACTATCCGATGCAATGGAGTCGCTCTCAAACCTATCTCGATCGATGTGATCGATGATATGTATTCGACTGAAAATGAGCTCGAGCTCTCCACTAGCAAGCGCGACTATTTCAACGCTCTCAACTGCGAACATATAGACAGCAGTATTTCAGGCGAAGTGACACTTGAGGCTAGCGAACCTGCTATAGATGAGCTGATATCAAACTGCAATATAGTAGGCGAAATTACGAATAAGTATCTAAAAGACGGTGAATTGATAGTGGAAGGAATCATATCTTCGCATCTAATGTATGTAGACGAATATAAGGAGTGCAGACACAAACATCTAGAATTGCCTTTCGTCATAAATACGAAAATCAGATTAGACAAAATCGACTGTCTACACACCTCTATCTCAATAGTAGATAGCAAGACGAAAGTGAGACGCGGTACTGTGATCGAGCTCGACTATACTGTGCAGATCTGTGTGAATAGGTATTCGTCTGACTCGCATATGATGATAGACAATTTCACATTAAAGAATCCACTAGACTACAGCATGTATGACTATCA
>CALWFA010000063.1 GCA_944377465.1 uncultured Clostridia bacterium | reverse complement strand
TTAGTTAATATCAATAAAGGATATGTTCGCCACTTTCTAGCGATGATCAATTCGCTCGCAATCAATAATCCCGATTCCGAATTTGATGTCTATGTCATGCATACCGATCTTCAGGACGAGGATAAGGCTCATATTCTCACTCATGTGCGTCAAAATATTAATCTTATCTATATCTATATGGATCAGAGTTTATTTAAGGGCGCACCGAAAGTAAAGCGCTATCCATATGAGATTTATTATCGCATTTTTGCACCTATAATGCTACCCGATACGGTGGATAGGATATTGTATCTAGATTCGGATATGATCATTCATGGTAAGGTAGATGAGCTATATAGCATGAATTTTGAAGGAAATTATTTCATTGCATGCACGCAGATTCGTGGATTTTTGCAGTGGCTAAATCGCGTGAGATTAGGTGTGAATAAGCATCATTATTATATCAATACAGGCGTGATGCTGATGAATATTAAAGAATTGCGTGGAGCGATAGATACTGACAAAATATTCAAGTTTATCAAATCTAATGGCTGGAGAATGTATCTATATGATCAAGATGTGATATTTAGATTCTTTGGTGATAAAGTGCGCCTTATTGATCCTAAAATCTATAACCTTTCTGATAGGTACATCACCATGTACAATATGCGCAGACCAAAGCATAAAATTGACTCTGACTGGGTGGCAAATAATAATATTATTATACATTATCTAGGAAGAAATAAACCATGGAAGGATAATTATAAAGGAATTTTGAAAGACTATTATTATAAGTACGCAGTGAAGAAATGAAAAATATATTCAAGAAGATTTTTAGTAGAGCTACATTGGTAATTATTGCAATTTTATTGCAACTAGCTATTTCATTGCTACTCCCGTATATCATCAATCATTTTTATCCTATTATGTTTGGAAAATTTTATTTACCAATAGATATAGTAATTAATGTCATTGCATTTATACTGCTATTATATTTGATAAATTCGGATATGTTGATAGAAGGTAGGCTCACCTGGTGTATTATATTATTGTTAGTACCTATATTTGGTATAATAGTATATTTCGTATTCGTGAGAAGAAAACCACCTAGAATGCATAAAAAATTCTATGAGAAGGTTCGTGCAGAGATCAAGCAATACGAAGTAAAATACTCCCAAGAAGATGATCATCTAAAGCAAAACCTAGGTGAATATTATGGTCAGTTTGAATATATCTATGGGGCTATGGGACTAAAGACATATGAAAACACCGAAGTCAAATATCTAAATCAAGGTGAAGTGTTTTTTGCTGAATTGCTCAGCGAGATAAAAAAAGCAAAACGATATATTTTCATGGAATATTTTATCATAGAGCAAGGCAAAATGTGGAGCGAGATATTAAAGATCTTGCTCGAAAAGATCAATGCGGGGGTAGAAGTACGCGTCATGTATGATGACTTCGGCACGATCAGTAAGTTGCCTAGTAATTTTGCTAAAAAATTAAATAAGCTTGGCATAAAATGCGTAAAATTCAATTCATTCATACCTATCATGTCCGCCGTCCATAATAATCGCGATCATAGAAAGATCACTATTATCGATGGTACGGTCGGATTCGTGAGCGGGCTAAATATAGCGGACGAATATATCAATGAAAAGGTATTATACGGTCATTGGAAAGATACAGGGCTTAAGCTTACTGGTGATGCGGTGAAAAATTTGCTATTAATGTTTTTACAGCTTTATGATGTGCAGAATATGAAGCTGGAGTCATTTGCAAATTATCTACCTAAAAATGAGATCACTGTCACTAACGCTAGTGGCTTTGTGTGTCCGTACGGAGATGGTCCTAAGTATTTCTATGAAGATTACATATCTGAAAATGTCTATCTGAATACTATCAATCAGTCTCAGAAGTATCTCTGGATCACGACGCCGTATCTAATAATAGATAATAAGCTCACTAACGCGCTATGTACAGCAGCAAAGAGAGGAGTCGATGTCAGGATCATCACACCACACATTCCAGACAAAAAGACAATATTCAGACTCACGCGCTCGAGCTATAAAGTATTGATGCAGGCGGGCGTAAAGATCATGGAATACGAAAAGGGCTTCATTCATGCGAAGCAAGTCCTATGCGATGATCAAATAGGGATATTGGGTACCATCAATTTTGATTATCGTAGTCTACTGCATCATTATGAATGCGGGGTTTTAATGTGTAGGACAGCGTGCTTAGCGGACATGAAGCGAGATTTTGAGCACCTATTCACAGTCTCAATAGATATGAAAGATTTCAAGCAAAATCCGTTTACTAGACTCATGTGTGCTGTGATCAAGATCTTCACACCTATGCTGTAATAGCTTAGATTTAAAATATTTAATTAGTATTATCTATCTCTATGAGCAAGGTTAAAGTGTCATGGTATATGGAGAGTCTGTATGATTAGTTATAGAAGAGCCACTATAGAGGACTTAGAAAAAATTTGGGACAAAGATATCCAAGCAAATTCGGACGACGAGAGATATCTAAGGTGGAAGGACGAATTTATAGAGGCAAATAAGCTAGAGAATATTGTGACCTTTGTCATATTAAATGATGATGACCCTATAGGTCAAGCTTCTCTAGTATTAAGCAAAAATAATATTAAGTTTAAATGTAGAGATCTTCTCTGCGATGGGAGAGAAAGAGCATATCTTTCTACATTAAGAATTGAAAAAAGTTTTGAAGGGCAAGGTCATATCTCTAAACTTATAAAAACTATAGAAAATTTTGCAAAAAACAAGGGTGTCAAGTTTTTAACAATAGGCGTAGAAGCAAAAGAAACGCGAAATCTATCGATATATCTTCATTTTGGATATAACGAATTCATCACTAGTGAAACTGATGACACCCTAATATTGTTTTACCAAAAAAAATTATCATATGGACTATGATGATTTAAGTGACAGGACAAAAGAAACTTTTAAAGATAAATATGAAAATATTATGCAAGTCATCTTTGGCGAGAATTGGAGAAAATTATAAATTAGAAAATTGGAGTGAGTATGAATTTGAAATTGTTTGTGCCACGCAAAGAAGATTTGTGGTTTAAAAAAGAGATAAAAGAAGATCCTGACACAATGGATTATAATGCAGGATATGATTTAAACTATGCAGGGTATAATCGCACAGATGGGACTATTCAGACAGATTTGCGAGAATTGGAAAATGTTTGGGCAGAAAAATGGATTGGAAATGAGCCTACAAATTTTTATTACTTTATAAAAAAGGAAAACACCTTTATCGGCGAAATTTATGCAAAGTTTGACAAAGAAAAAATTTCTTATGAAATTGGAATTGTGATAAAGGGTGAGCATAGAGGAAGAGGATATGCTACACCTGCAATCAAATTACTTTGTGAGGAGTTGAAAAAGCATGGTATCAAAAAGTTGTATCACAAACTTCCTGCGTCTAGAAAAAGTGCAGTAAAAGCCGATATAAACAATGGCTTTGTTATAAAAAAAGAAAATATTGATGGAATGAGAAAGTTCGGCAAAATAGAAAAACTGGTCTATTTGGAAAAGGAGTTATAAATATAAAAAGCCTTTCATTTTGACTTTAGAGTCGAAATCAAACTAAGGTATAGAAGGACAAAATCAAAATGAGTCCTGCAAGTAAAGCGCCTGAGCACTATATCTAAAAACATAGAAAATAAAGCCTTTTATAA
>CALWFA010000062.1 GCA_944377465.1 uncultured Clostridia bacterium | reverse complement strand
TTTTTTGTATTTACTATTTTTCTCAATATAGCGTATGTATTTAATACTATTTTTTCATATTTTCTATATAAGAGATGATATCGCCCACTGTCTTCATCTTTGATACATCTTCATCAGGCAGTGCGATACCGAATTCATCCTCGAAAGTCATTATCAATTCTACTACATCGAGACTATCTGCTCCTAGATCTTCTATCAGGCGAGATGTCATCTTTATATCTGAAGGTTTTTTACCTAATTTTTCAGCAATTAAATTGACGATTTTTTCTTTCATTTCAGCCTCCTATCTATATTCTATATGATAACGAAAAAAATGTAAAGCAAATATCTTTTTTTATTGCAAAATTCGTGTCTTGAAATGCATTATTCGACATATTTTGGTTATTGGTTTATTATTCTGTATGCTATCATATACTTATGAAAATAATAGATGAAGATTATGTTAATTCGATTTCTAAAATCATTGTGGAGCAGGCGAAATATCAAAAAGTAATGCTATTATATGATGAAAATGTGACACTCAATGAGATTGATGAAATATACAATGCCATAAAAGAAAACTGCATTTTCAATAAACAGCTGATGAGTGAATGCCTAGACGAGATATACAATGGCTATCGGGTAGTTATATATATTAGTCGCACGGATTCATTCTTAAGGCTGAATATTGATAGGACAGAGTTTATCAATATCTATATTCCACTTGACAATGCAATTCTTCCTTTTTATCTAGACGGTAATGGGAAAGTGATGACTCAGTCGGACTATTTGTTAATCCATAAAAATAGCGTAGACTTGCCTAGCTTGTCTAGTATTTATTTCAATAAATTTTTAAAATACATGTCAGATATAATATATGCGCACGCAGCAGAACCTTTAAGAGATACGGAGACAGATATATTGTGCTCTTCGGCATTACAGCTGGCGAATAATTTAGAGTCTGGCTTTCAAATATATGATATTCCTATGCTTAAAGAATGTAATATTGAATATAGGATGCTACCATTGATAGATTATCTACTGATTACTGGCATAATGCTACTGATTAGGTCGGCTCGGACGCACTCTACGATGCTCGTCGATGTGTATAAATCAGCTAGAGATGATGAGCGATTGATAAACAAATTTTACGCAATGAATGAGAATAATTTCTTCTTGGAGTTAGTCAATCTCAATTATAATAGCTTAAACTTTGCCTGTGAGAGCTATCGAGAGAAACTAAAGAACTTACTATTTACAGACAAGGTAGACATATCTAAATTAGAAAGCGTGACGAGCAAGATAAAAAATTATCTAAAGAATACGGATGGAATATTGGGATATTTATATTTATATGACATTTTCGGGGTGTAATTTTCATTATATGAAAGGGGGTGAGATATATATCACTCTTTTTCTTTTAAAACTTTGATTTTCTTAGAATTTTACAAAATTCTTATAGGATATATGATTAAAAATTTTATTTTCACCATATAATCTACATATGAAAAAATTATTTGTGGTAATAGTCATGTTTCTAGTCCTGATAGGATCGAGTAGCATAAAAAATGATTTTAGCTTATTAGATTATTTCGACGGTGAAATTACAGTGTATACCAATCGCCCGATAGATGACACTAGCATTCACACTGGATCGTGCTATCTCAGCACTACTTCAAATTATGATAAATCTGATATCATTGGAGAGAGTATGTGGATAGACAATTTTGAGCCTATCAGCGCTATTAACGAATTAGGAGCAGAGATAGTAGACAGCGAATATCTCGAAAATGGTGTGTATATTATCTATGCATATACGGACCTAATAAATAAAACTGTTACGCGAGAAAATAAGCGGGTGAATATTCAGATAGCCTGCTACGATGATCATTCGGTCATTGGTTGGCCATTAATTTTAGGAAGTTTTTAAATTTATGTTTAAATAGTGGAAAGTTGGCAATCATCAGTCTGTAAGGAGGGAAAGATGAGCCAAACAAACACTAATCAAAAGAAAAGGATTGCACTTAATTACTTATATGCAACATTGATCGGAATACTAGTCATTGCTTGTGCCGTGACTATTGCACTGGTGACCTCTAGGAATAATTCACAGGTAGACATTGATCCAGGACAAACGGTATCAGGTAATACATTTGTACTCCCGATGCAAGGTGCTACAGTGATGAAAGATTATTCGGGCAGTGAGTTGCAGTACAATGATTCACTAGAGCAGTGGGAAATCCATAAAGCAGTAGATTTCAAGCCGGGAGACAGCCTAGATGTATATGCAATCGCTGATGGTACAGTCAGCAATGTGTATATAAATCATTTGGAAGGCAGAGTCATCGAGATCACGCACGCTGACGGATTGGTGTCGATATATAAATCACTAGTCGAAGATGTATCTGTGTCAGTAGGCGATAGAGTGAGTGCAGGTCAGGTCATAGGTCAGGCAGGCAATACTATGTCTAATGAACTAAGAAGCGAAGTACACTTGCATCTTGAGATGACTCTAGACGGCATCAAAGTGGACCCAAACGATTACTTATCACTAGGCGACAAATAAAAATGGACTAATGTAGTCCATTTTTTATGTCGACATTGGGGAATAGGTGTCTAGCCAATCACTAGGCGCGGTCGTCCATACTGAGTTTGCAGCATTGTTTGCTTGCTGAATGGTCTCGACTACGACATCTATAGTGTAAGTCTTGTTTGCGTCTGCGTTAGTAAGGCTGGTAGGCACAGTGATCGTGGTGATGAAATCTATCGCATCATTTGCATTTACTGTACCTTTATAATAGTGATAGTCATCATCTCCCAGTTGCCAATCAGATGTGGTAGAGGCATCTACCGTAGTACTAGCGCCGTCTGTGTTGGTGATAGTCAGCTTTGCTCTCATCAGCGCTTCAGTCATATCAGCGGGTGCCTGTACACCTATCGCTTGAGAGTAGACCGTGCCTGGTAGTGCATCGCCAGAGAAGGTGAGTGAAGATACAGATGCCCCACCTTGCGTGATCGATATGGTGACAGGATCGCCGAGCGTGATGTTACCAGATACATTTGCAGTAGCGGTAAAGTATGCCAGAGTGATTCCTATACCTATGGTTGCGATTAATAGTATTGATAATATGACGATGGCGATAGCAGATTTTGATACGCCACGACGCGTTTTTGTTTTTGCCATATATTACTCCTTTTGATATGAGTAGTATTTGTCATAATTAGCATTTTATACAAAAACAAACAGATTTTAAGATGATTTTTTATTATTTATTATTATTTATAGCAATTATGATATATAAAAAAGACATATCTTAAGGGATATGTCTTTATAAGATAGCAATCTTTAAATAGATGCTGTAGTGCTATTCAGAATAGTAGTATACTTTGTGACTGTATGCTTAGCTTGACTTAGCTCTATTAATAGCTCTTCATGATCTGAATATCCTGTGTTAGAAGTATAATTACTCTCATCGCTTTCAGCTGGGTACACAGCGTCGAATAGCATATCAAAATATGTCTCACCAGTCAAAGGATTTAGTGGTTTTTTAAATAGATTATATCTACTACCATCTGTCTCATCGTGTATGCAAACGGCATTTCTGTCTCCGTATTGTACATCAAATGAATCAATCGGACCTACATAGTATAGCAAGTGAATACCATAAGAAGTAATACATATGTCATCAATAGAAGTCGAGATGTTGATAGACTTAGACATATCTCCGACATTACC
>CALWFA010000061.1 GCA_944377465.1 uncultured Clostridia bacterium | reverse complement strand
GACAATCCGATCACCGTCAGCGAAGTGGCGAAGCGATGTGGTGTCGACCATTATGACAAATACATCAGCCTACACGGACTGAGCAACAATGAAGTGATGGAAGCAGCGGATAAATACACCATATTTGGTAGAGTCAGCCCTGAGCAAAAGGCGATACTCGTCAAGACTCTAAAGTCACAAGGAAAGACAGTCGCCATGACTGGAGATGGTGTAAATGACATATTGGCTCTAAAGGAAGCGGACTGTTCTATCGCTATCGCCGCAGGTAGTGACGCGGCGCGAAGTGTCAGTCAGCTAGTCCTATTGGATAGCAACTTTAGCTCCATGCCTAGCGTAGTGGCTGAAGGCAGACGAGTGGTGAATAATATACAAAAATCATCCTCGCTATTCTTAATGAAGACCTTCTTTGCAATATCTATAGCCATATTCGTACTGTGTATGAACAAGACATATCCTTTCTCACCTATTCAATTTATTTTGCTAGAGATATTTGTCATCGGTCTACCGTCTTTCTTCCTAGCCCTACAGCCTAATACAAATCGAATCAAAGGTAAATTCATGGCGAACCTATTGCGAAATGCACTCCCTGCCGGCATCTGCCTATTCAGCGTGACGATAGCTATGTATATATATCAAATCTACACTGGCATATCCACTGAAGTGCTGGTCACCATGGCGTCTCTAGCTATCATTGCAGTTGGCTTCATTGCACTATTCAGAATGTGTAAGCCATTTAATTGGTTCAAGTCGATCATGTACATCGCGTGTCTCGCTATCTGTATCACATGTATCTTGACTCTGCCTGACCTATTCAAATATGTAGATATAAGCTATACGAATACTCTATTCTTGATCGTGGTTTGTCAGACAGCGTTCCCGCTATACTTAGTACTCAATAGATTATTTGAGCTATCAAAGATGCCTACAAATCAGTGATATTTGATATCAAAGAGTCTCTGATCTCGAATTCATAAATGCCCGCAAGGGCATTTTTCTTTATCAACACTACAGCGTCCTCCCGTATCGGATAATAATCATCAAAATCTGGAAAGAATGATGCTATTCCGCTAGGCTCTTCCTGCTGAATATCGGGAGCAAGGATAGAATTGCACATTTTATAATTTCCCACTTTGAGTGCATCCATAAATGCCAGCACGACAAATCTCCTGTCCGCATTCATGCGCGCTTCGTCTAGCGAAATCAGATACGAGTCAAATTTTCCGTCCTTGATACAACACACCTTCCCGTGAGCAAATTCGTCACTTAGCCGAGTCATGAAGAATCTCTCCTTCCCGTCTATATTGATCTCTTCATAATAATCTGCCATGAGCACGATATCCGACTTTAGTATCACGGCGAACTTTCGCTCACCCTCAAAATATAGTATGCAGTATTCGCCCAATTCTTCGCATGTGCTGTATTCTAACGGGCGCACTTCTTGTCTAAATATCTCATTGCCCGCGTATGATAGCACGAGCTCTCTCGACAGACTGATGAGTAGATCTTTATTGAAGCATTTTGCGAGCGAGACTACGCTCTCACGAGAGGAAAAAGGATATAAAAATATATAGTCGTCTCCCCTATAGTGAAAGGTCATCAGACAGTCTTGTAAATACGAAAAGTCTGTGCGCGTTAGGTCGATGAAGCGCGATTGCCCACTCTCTATATCTATTATCTGAGTCATGCCGGCAGGTCCCTGCTCAATAGTATAAAGGACATCTGACTGTAAGACATATCGCTCCTCAGCAAGTATCATCGCGGGAAACTTAGACATAATGTATTTCATAATAATATGTATGTCGAAGGGTGAAAAAATTTTCATTTTCTCATGAAAGTGCAATATAAAACAAAATTCGCATGATCATATATAAAAAATGGGGAAAGATTATTATATGAAAGAAATCGATACTAAGACAAAACAAAATTCGTGCAGAATCCATATGATGCCGTCCGCCATTAGCGATGACGACATCTCGGCGCTATTCAATGGACTCCTCGGGATCGTAAAACGAAAAGCAGAGCTCGACTCGCGTGAAGAAGTCCTCTCTCTAAACATATCGCGCGACCGTCTAATGAAATTAGTGGACGAAAAACAAGCCGAGATAAATAGACTAAAAAATGAAATAATCTATCTCAAGTCTGAGCTAGGGAAAAAGAGTGATAATCAATAAATAGTCAAAAAAATCTCAAATTCAAAGAAAATCTAAGGTTTTTTAGATTTTTTTCGTAAATTATTTGCATCTTTAAAAAAAACTTGTTATATTTTTTAAAAGAGTGGTGCGATATGAATGAGATTTTATTTTTTGATAACGCGAAGATTAGTGTTACGAAATTCTTTGAGACAGAATTTGAAAATTTTCCACCGCTCATCATGTCGCACTTTTTGAATAAGTTTAATGACATCATGAACTACAGTGAAGAGGATGCAAAGATCAAGCCTAAGATCATCTTTACTGACAATATAGACGCCATCACTCGCTCTATACCAAAGTCGTCCGCTCTCACCATATTCGAAGATGTGGACGCCACTATGTTTAACCTGCGACTAAAATCTCTGCTCGCGATAGCCATGAATGACTGGTGCTTATTTATAGATATCAAAGAGAATAAAATTAGCTACGGCTTGGTGCTGTCCTTTAGGAGCATTAAGGATAAAAATTTCTTGCAGTCCTTAGAAGAAAATGTTTCGCTGAAAGAAAGGCAGACGAAGTTGCATTGCATTCTGGTCAGACCACTCAGTTTCTATACTATGCACCTGCACTCGATCTCTGGCAATAACCTAATGGTGAATTTCTCGCTCGACAAGTCAAAGTCAAATCATTATATCAATGAAATATATAATTTCGTAAATATCGCGTTCTCAAAACTGCGCACTACGCAGAGAAAATTGCAGGACATGAAAAATATGTATCAAAATATTTTCCTAAATGTGATGAATCATGTCAATGGTGCAATTTGTGTAATAGTGGATAAAGACTATAAAGATACTGGACTATTTGAAGACGGCACTTGGCTGAAAGAGCCGATCAGCTTTTCAAAGCTATTCACTCAATCGAAGAGTTATAGCGAAGAAAAATTGCAAACCTATGCCGATCTATTCATCAACATGCTAAATTATGACGGCATCACTATTATAGACAATCAAGGTCGTCTGCGAGCATACAATGTCTTCGTGGAGACAAACTCAAAAAAGGTGGGCTACATAGTGGGTGGCGCTAGAAAGAGAGCCGCCTATCAGATACTGTCTAGCAAGAAAAAGGGAATAATCGGAGTATATTTCCAGTCTCACGAAGGTGAAGTATTCTTCCAAGAACTGAAAAAACGAGACACCGCTCCAAAAGATAGTTCGAAGCAAGTAATGTGGAAGATGTAAATTTTGACTAAAAAACATATTGAGAACTGAAATGCTCACCAAACTCAATATGTTTTTTTCTTTTAAATTTTAAGATATATAGAGATCTGATAGAGATTATAGCTCGCAAAGCATAATGATGTGGCTAATAAATTCTAAACAATCTCTATCGCTCTAATATAAAATAAAAACAATACCATATAAGGCAGATACACGACTTATATCGCTTTTAAAAGTTTGTCTATCAAATGAAAATCCACCAGATTTTGAAGTGTACATCCTTAAGCGTCTAACTTTTGGAATACACCTCATTACTGGTGGAATTTT
This sequence comes from uncultured Clostridia bacterium, assembly GCA_944377465.1. Lineage (GTDB taxonomy): Bacteria > Bacillota > Clostridia > Christensenellales > UBA1242 > Onthoplasma. Next base: position 89 of record CALWFA010000061.1, on the reverse strand, counting down.
CTAATTTTTCTTTTTCTTATACTTGATGATTACTCTAAAGATAGTCTTATCTGCAATGCGCCCCTCGATATAGTAGTGATCCTTGTCTG
>CALWFA010000060.1 GCA_944377465.1 uncultured Clostridia bacterium | reverse complement strand
CTGTTTTCTAGATATCTAGCGTATGAGTTTTCTACTAGACTCGCGTCATTGCAATATATATTGAATGTCGGCGGACAAGTGGCGACCTGCTTACCGTAAATGATTTTGAATCGCTTTCCGTTCTTGCTAGGTGGCTCGATGACACTAATTGCGTTCGTCAGCACATTATTGAATAGTGCCATAGGGATCTCCCTCTTTGCGTTGGACAAGACTAGATCCACTGTCTCCATGATCTTGCCCATTCTCTGTCCCGTCTCGCAAGACACATATACCGTCACATAATATTTCATAAAGGCGAGATCGTCTGCAAACTGCTTCTCAAATGCTTTTCTCGCTTGCTCAGCATTGTCTACTAGGTCCCATTTATTTACCACTATCACGCTAGGCTTACCTTGCTCGTGGATAAGACCTGCGATCTTCACATCCTGCTCAGTGATACCTTCGCTAGCGTCTACGACTAGCACAGCCACATCGCATCGCTCTATAGCAGCGAGACTGCGTATCACACTATATCGCTCGATACTACCCTGCTCTATCTTTGACTTCCGCCTTAGCCCTGCAGTATCTATCAGGCAATAATCCTTATTATTCCATCTAAAAGGCGTGTCGATCGCATCTCTGGTAGTGCCCGCCACCGAGCTCACTACGACGCGGTCCTCACCTAATAGTCGATTCGTAATGCTTGATTTACCCGCATTTGGCTTACCGACTAGCGCGATCTTGATACTCTCATCATCGTCCGTGTGCTCTGTCTTTTTTAGATATTTTACGATCTCGTCTAAAAGGTCTCCTATACCCTTACTCTGCTCTGCAGATATAGGCATCGGATCACCCAAACCTAACTCATAAAATTCGTACGCTTTCTCACGCTCAAAATTGTCTAATTTATTTACCGCGACGATCTTCGGAGCTTTCGCTTTGCGCAAATGATTCGCCACTTCTATATCACCCGCAGTCAGACCTTCCTTGCCGTCTACAAATAATACTATCACATCGGCGACTTCAATAGCGAGATTTGCTTGCTCAATGATTCGACTGTTTATTTCATCATTTTTATTGAAATCTAGCCCACCCGTATCCACTATCTGAAATTGATAGCCACACCATTCCGCGTTGGCAAAAATCCTGTCCCTAGTGACACCAGGGACATCTTCCACGATGCTAATTTTGCTACCCGCTATTTTATTGAAAAATGTAGATTTACCTACATTTGGCTTACCTACGATCGCCACCAAAGGTTTTTTCATATCTTACCTACTTATATTAGTATTATATCAAAATAGGTAAAATTTTTCAAGTATTTCATATAAATTAGTATTTTCTTCGCTCTAAAATATATTTCATGTAAATATTGTAAAATTTTTTAGCATAATCAATTTTTGCTATTTTATTAGTGAACCTTATTAAAATTGAATATTATTTTTTATTACAATTCTTTTTACAAAATAGACAACCTATCTGTTTTGAGCGGACCTTTCTATAGATCAATATGACAGCGAAGAGAATGATTGCAATGATGATCAATATCAATATCGCGTGGAGTATTCCATATTTTATGGCGTTGTAGACTAGCATACTGAGTAGATATGCTATAGTAAACTGACTCAATAAACCTAGCCACATATAGTAGCTACCCACCTCTCGCCTGATCACAGCCATATTTGATACACACGGACAATATAGCAGAGCAAAAATTAAGAAAGATGCTGCCGTCGCTATATCAAAATGTATCACGCTATTAGCGGACACTAGGCTTAAGATCAAGGCGGATACGCTAGATGTTTTATTACATATCGAGAAGGTAGATACCATGAGTTCTTTCGCCATTACACCTACTAGTAATGCAGTGACCACTCCCGCACTATTGAGACCAATCGGTGTGAATATAAATGCTATCTTTTCCGCCAAGAAATATATGATACTATCATTGATATTTGCCGTGTAGCTAAGGTCAAACATTGTGTGCGACAATATCCATACAATGATCCCTACACTGAGCACTACCAAAAAGATACGCTTCATCATATCTATAGCATTTTCTTTTGCCACCACGAATACATGTTTAATATCTATTGAGTGCAATGGAGCAAACTCTAAAATGAAATTATGATTTTCTGTAGGTAGGATAGTTTTGTTTAAAATTTTAGCTAAAAATAATGCCACTATTAACCCTAGCAAATATAGTCCTACTATTACGAAATATGCTTTTGACTGGAAAAGTGCGGTAGCCACTATGACAAATATCGGGAGTCTAGCCATGCAGCTGATAAACGGACTGAGGATCGCTGTCTTGGTGCGCAAATTTTTATTGTCCATATTTCGCGTAGCCATGCACGAGACGGTATTGCACCCCAGTCCAATTAGCATGATATAAACGGCTTTACCATTCAGTCCGAACCATGACAGAAAATCGTCAAACACATACGCCATGCGTGCAATGAGCCCGCTATCTTCTAGTAAGGTCAAAAAAATATAGAGCAATACAATCTGCGGTAAGAATGTAAATATCGTCGTAAACGAGCTAAATATCCCGCCTGAGATGAACTCGAGTATCCATACATTGCTAACGCTATTGTACAAAAGATTCATAATAGGCTGGGATATGATGTGTTCGAATAAAAATATCAAGCCGTCGCTAAGCAGTGGTCCTAATAAAAAGAAGATGATATAAATGCTCGCAAAAAAAATTAGCAAAAACAAAATGGTCATCACTGCTGGCTTTAATATAACATTATCGATCTTGTGAGCACCGTAGACAAAATCTCTTTTTAACGCTAAGGTATCCGACAAAATAGAATCAATATAATCATATCTATCTTTAATAATTGAAGAAAAAAATGATTTAATATATCCTATTTGCTCATCATTCAAATCAGTAAATATACCATTTAAAGCTAGTACTATTTTATTTTCTGAAATATTATATCTTGCTTTTATCCTTTCGATATATTTTGACAAATAGTTATCTTTTTTAAAAGAATTTTTATTTAGAATAGGATTTTGACCCAAATTTTCAATAGTTTTCAAGTCTAAATCTCTAATTTTTATTTTTTTTGCATTGATTATTGATACATTTTTATTTACCTTTTGCTGAAATTTTTTTATGTCAAATTTATTGCCATGCTTTATAAAATAATCATAGTTGTTTATTAAAATGTGGTAATCAATATTTAATTCATTCAGTTGCACGCAAAGATATAGATTTTTTCTAAGGCTATTTATATCAACTAGTATATATTTACATGCATCATTTTTAATCAGGCAATCGCGAGATATCTCTTCCTCGAATGAAAAAGTATTCAGCGAATATATACCAGGTAGATCGACAAAATCATAATCTTGATTTTGAAATCTAACGATCTTGTGTTTCTCTTCTACCGTCACACCATGAAAATTGCCCGTATGTTCGCTCGATTTTGTAAGGCTATTGAACAATGTGGATTTACCTACATTTGGATTACCTGCTATCAAGATTTTATGCATACACCACTTTGATCCCTTTTGCTACTTCGTCCTTGATAGTAAAGCATGATGCATTGAAGATTATTAATAGAGTTTTCTTGGTCATGCTACGATTTTTCACCCTCACTCTTGTCCCGACATTTAGACCTAATTCCATAAGTCTAAATTTAATCTTTTCGTCTGATATATCGATCTCGCTTACTACTGCATCAGCATTTAATTTTGTTTCATTCAGATTCATATCCTATCATATTAAAAAAAATCGGTATTAATACCGATTGCTAAAATTTATCTTTTTATCAAAGTGATAGATTTCTTTACTTCTATATTTTTCTTCAAAAATTCGTCTTTCTCTCCATCTAGAGTAAACGGAATATTTGAATGATTCTTTAGCTCTATCTTACTCGTATCACGGATATAGACACATTTGTCTTTTTTTAGTGATTTGATACCAAAGAAGAATAGTCGCATGAATCTAAAGAATGTTGCAAATGAATTGGTCTTTTTGATCGCAACCATTTTTACTTTTTTATTGTCAAGGTTCTCGCCTTTATTGATCCTAAATCCACC
>CALWFA010000059.1 GCA_944377465.1 uncultured Clostridia bacterium | reverse complement strand
GACTTCTTTAATCTATTCATATCGATCTCATTTATATCTCTGATGACTACTGGATACTTGATAGCGAGCTGGTGTGTGGGCGAAGCTTTGGTAGAGCACGCTAGTGCAGAGAAAGAAATCTCAAATAAAACAAATAAATAAACCGAATAAGCCATTCGGTTTATTTATTGCTAAAATTTAGGGCTTTTTTATTCTATTTTATCAAAATTCATTTTTATTTTATCAAATTTTCAAAGAGAAAACCCCCCGTCTATGGTGATGATCTGACCTGTGATGAAGCTTGACTTGCCACTTAGGAGGAATTCTACCGCATTGGCGACATCTTCGCTCGTGCCGATACGCGAGATAGGAGTATTCGAGATGATAGCTTTCTTATCCCCGTCTGATATTGATTTGTTCATTCTACCTTCTATGAGCCCAGGGCATATGGCGTTGACACGGATATTGCTATATCCAAGCTCTTTTGCTAATGCTAGTGTAAAGCTATTCATGGCTCCCTTGCTAGCAGAGTATAGAGACTCCATACTAGCTCCCACATTTCCCCACATTGATGAAATATTGATGATATTGCCCGATTGCTCGTGTATCATATGCTTTGACACTTCTTTTGTAAGTAAAAACGCAGTTTTCATATTGCTATCAAATACATATGAATAATCAGCTTCTGTACAATCTTGGATCTGCTTTATTAGACTCACTCCAGCGCAGTTGATTAGACAATCAATGGTATGAAATTTGCTCACAATGTCATTCACCATAGCATGCACACAGTCATCGTCTGTAAGGTCGCATTTATATAAAACGATATGGCTAATATCCATCAGTTCATCAGCTATTTTGTCTATTCTTTGCTTGCTGTTGTTATATACTAGTAATAATCGCACATCCGCTTTGGCGAGCTTTCTCGCGATACCACTACCTATATCTCCGCTCGCACCAGTAATTAATATATTTTTCATGATTTTATTATATCAAATTATTTTTAATTTTAAAAATGTTTTGTGACTTAATTTATAGCATTAGCACAAAAACTAATTGACAATTTGCCATTTCAATATTATAATCAATATATGAGAAAAATATGGAAAGTGCTCAAAGTAGTCTTGATGGTACTAATAGTAGCGGGCGCGGTGGCAGGTACTTGCTATTTCTTTTATGCTCATCTTAGAGACAATTTGGACATACATACGGATGTGGACACATTCGTGTATGGCGGACGCAGAGATCAATTCAATGCACATCTAGACAAGGTTTCTCAATACGCAGATGATAGATTTATCTTGATCAATACCACGCTAGGCCAGTTGGATACGATAGCTTTGACATTGAATCATTATTTTATAGATATTCCTGATGCAGACATCGATCAGCGGTCACTCGTAGATCAGATGACAGGAGTGAATGAACAGCTAGACACTGCATATAGATTGGCAGATGAATATTTAGTGAAGACAGGGTCATCTGAGTTTGATCTCAATGCAGGTGCAAATGATCTATTTAGAGCTACGAGCAGATTATTTGTCATGTATGCAGATCTACTAAGCAATATGAATTCCGAGATCTCAAATTTAGGTGTAGACAAGAGCGGAGATGTGAAGTTTGATATGATAGATGTCTATCTAGATGTGGTGGTAGACACCTTCTCAGACCTGACTAGTACTAGCGGTCTAGCGAATGTCACCAATGCGGACAATATCAATCTGATGAACACATATTTTGCGATTGAGAACGGGCAGATCAAAGCTAATGGCGGTTATGGCAATTACAGTCATATGAATAATAATTTCATGAAATATTATTCTTCATGTGACAAACATATGTTTGCAATCAATCTATCCACTAATGTAAACGCTGTGCATACTATTACAGAAGGTTCTTCTGATATGGACAAGGCTGTATACTATTTCAAAGAAGTGTTGGGGGTATAGAGTATGAAGAGAAGAATTTTTAGTATTATATTATGTCTACTACTCATACCTGGTGCTATGATATTTAGTGCGTGCGGAGAGAGTGGATATGACCTGACGGATCTGTATGATGATTATATCGCAATAGGCGATCATTATAATAATGTAAATATTTCAAATGATGGCGAAATAGAGTTTGATTATTCTGTATACACGGATAGTGATGGTGGTCATTATTTGCAAGATGCGATTTCATCTCAATATCCTTATGTCTATCTTGATACTTTTTATAATAATATTTTAGAAAATTCACTTATATTCGTATCTAACTACATAGATGTCATTTCGGTGGACAATCTTGATGCGAGCGAGAGCGAGCGAGACGCATTAAAAGCGAGCCTAGATAGATTCGACGAGGCGTTGGGCAATACTAGTAGTGCGGTCGATGAGTTGGCACGAATAGTGCGAGGAAATCTAATGTCTGGAAATATCACGAATCAGACCTGTAGAGCAGAGTTGAAAGTAGTTTTCGACTCATATGATGAACTGTTTTCAGCAAGTTTTGAATTGAACGCAAATGTGGCTAATATCTATTTTAAATACTCCGTACCTGCATCAAATACAAATATTTCTACGATCGATATTTCAAATTTTGATGCGCTGACAGTCACGAACTATTTAGACGGAAAGTCAAAGAGCCATATATCTAATCTATCCTTTGCATATGTAGAGAAATTCGTAGCGGGTGGAGAATTGTCTAGACAGCTCACTACGCCGATCGGAAATCAATATCCTTCGTTAGGTGAGGATTATTCTGCATATTTAGAGGAAGTCAATAGTATCTTTGATGTGCCAGATGCGTCCATTGGGCTCAATATTACTCAGGGTGCGAACAAACAGACTTTCTATAATACCGCGATTAGATTATATAATTTACAGACGATTATGAATAATGATCTAAATATGTACCTTTATGCCTGCGAAAATCTAAATTATGTGAGTGCGAATGTAGCATCAAATCTAGACCGGCAGGACGCTACGAATAAAGCTATTATAGACAACTATAACATCGTCCTTACAGAATATACAGATACTTTGGTAGATATATTTGAGATCATGCGACGAGTTTAATGGAGATTTATGACAAGAGATGAATATATTGAATTAGCAGATTTGTTATATCCTAATGCAAAGGATATAACTTTTTATTTTGAAAAATATCCGAATAGAAAAGTGTCAGGCGAAGTGACCAGGCTGGGACCTAGCCCGACAGGATATTTGCATATAGGACAGCTCTATCAGTCTCTCATTCACTTTTTACTAGCAAAGCATACGGGAGGCATCTTTTATATCCGACTGGAAGATACAGATTTCAAGCGCGAGGTGGACAAAGCGGGCGAGATCGCCTATGAGATGCTCTTGCGATTTGGATTAGTGGCAGATGAGGGATACCGCGGAGAAGAGAGTGAGATAGGGGACTATGGACCGTACAAGCAGTCCGATCGCATAGAGATATATCATAGTTTTGCTCACGAGCTGGTGAGACGGGGTCGTGCTTTCCCATGCTTCTGTCCGCCGGCTAAAGATAAAGATGAGATATTAAAGCGACGCGATGAAGAGCTAGAAAAATCAAATGATCTAGAAGTAAAAGATCCATGTCGAGATATGAGCTTAGACGAGATCAAGTCACGATTGAAAGCGGGAGAACAGTTTGCTCTGAGACTGCGATCAGAGGGAGATTTTGAAAAGACTCATATATTTGTAGACGGGATCAAAGGCAAGAAAGATCTGCGAGAGAATGCGAAAGATGACATTTTGATCAAATCGAATGGTGTGCCCGTATATGCGTTTGCACATGTGGTAGATGATACCCTTATGCATACGACGATTGTAGTGCGTGGGCAGGAATGGTATCAGTCATTGCCTGTACATTTGGAGCTAACCAATGCACTTGGACTAAAGCCATTCAGATACGCACATACTCCTAATATTTGCATACTAGACGAATCGGGAAATAAGAGAAAAATCAGTAAGCGAAAAGATCAATTTGCAGATGTCCGATTTTTCCTTAGAAAAGGTTATCCGACAGAAGCGGTACTCGAATATCTACTCACTCTTCTAAATAGCGACTTTGAGATGTGGAGAAAAGTGAATTTAGATAAATCTATCTTTGATTTTCCTTTTGATATC
>CALWFA010000058.1 GCA_944377465.1 uncultured Clostridia bacterium | reverse complement strand
CCTGAGCATGTATTGGAATATGAGATAAAGCACGCTCTAGCGAGTATCTTTAATCTAAATGAAGTGCATAGCTATGTCTGGAATTTCTCTGAATACAATAATAGTGTAGGTATCAAAGAGGACAGCGTCGTGCGACTATTGGACGCATCAAAGAGCGGACATGGCGGACTCAGATCTCACCTACTCCCTACTATCATAAAGATAGCGGACGAGAATAAAAATAAATTTAATGACATCTCTATCTTCGAGATCGGGCGCACTTTCGATGAGCTTGACGAGAATAAACTAGTGAAAGAAAAGAAAAAACTCGCGATCGTGCTCGCATCTAGTCACGATAGCGAACGGGATCTATATTTTAGACTAAAGCAAATGGTCGAATATATCACAAATAATCTATGTAATGCGTCAGTCGACTACACTCGGCCTACTGATAATCCACTCTATCACCCTGTCAATTCTTGTACCATTTCGCAAGGTGATCAGGCTATCGGAGAGTTCGGTATATTGCATCCAAGCATAGCAAAGAATATTGACAAGAGAAAGAAATTCGCCGTCCTTGAGCTAGATCTAAGAAAATTATTGACCCTAGAGAAAGACTCATTTAAGGTCGTCACACCTAGCAAATTCCAAAGTGTGTCTATAGACTACAATTTCCTAGCAGAAAAGAGCATGCCGTATGCTGACATCGAGAGACAATTAAATAATTTCATGTCTAGCTATATCGTAGAACATTCGCTAAAGGACATTTACAAAAATGATGAGGCTCTAGATGGAAAGATCAGCTATACTATTAATCTGATCGTCACACCTAAAAATAAGACGCTAGAGTCGTCGGATATAGAGAAATTCTCAAAGCGCCTGATCGATCACATGGCCAAGATCGGTCTCTGCCTAAGATCTTAATAATTTCTGATGATTTTACACAAAAAGTGCTAAAGAAATTTAGCACTTTTTTATATGAAAATTATTACATTGTTCATTACTAAATAGAATATAAATCTTTTATCTGTCTTAAATAAAATATCTAATTTAATTCTCACTCTTCACATCTATAGTGATATTGTATTGAATATCGTTGAGATAGTTCTCTATCCCTACGCGAGAGAGATAGTCTTCAAACTCTCTATTCTTCAGTGCGTAAAATCGCTTGTACACATCTAGCAGGTCAATATCATTGGTCTTGCAATAGTCAATGATAGAGTACATATCCTCTCCCACCTGCTCCTTGATCTTCTCCACTAGCGCATCAGTGAAAAAGTCTTGATTTCGTCGCAGGAGATTTTCATTCGGACCTTCTTCTACCACTTCGTCTATGATGATAGTGAGAGATAGTTTGATATCGTAGATAGGACGATCTCCCTCAAAGCGTGGTGTCAGTTTTGTGTCCTTTTTCACAATATTGATGACCACTTGCGCATTGTCATAGATATGATCGCTGACATTTTCTACTACGACCGTTCCTTTTTGTGCATCGTTGATAAAATAATTTGCTTTCTTCACTTCGTCCTGCGTCATGTCGATATATTTCTTCCCGCGCTTGAATATGCTCACCGTGCCGTCATTGACGAGATACTTTTTTTCACTCTCTCCGCCCGAATCACCACTTGAGGAGCTCGGCTGAGCAGGCTGACCTGAGGCACTTGAGACCTCGATAGAATTATAGCTCTGCTCGTCCTCTATCTTGATCTTGGTCATCAGCCCTAATGATATCGGGCTATAATATCCTATATAAAATTTGTCTATATTACTGTCATCTGCGAGGATATATCGTTTGTCAAAATTGATGATGCTCTCCAGCTTTAACTGCTTCTCTAGGCTTAGATTCATTACAGCTTGAGCAAAGTCTTCGAGTTCGCCACTGAAATTGACTAAAATAGTATTCCGCTGTACTTTCTTCGTGCGAGTCATATAGTCTAACACTTTAATCACTCCATCAGCACAAATTTTCTCACCTAAAGCCATGATCTCACACTGCGCAAACCCCATCTCCTTGCCTAGAGCTAGCGAGATGCTATCCACAGCCTCACCTATAGTCGAACCTTCTCCCGAATATATCTGATAATTTGGCTGTTTGTCCTGAGCGGGAGTGAGCACCATAGTCGCTACCTTGATCATGTCGTCCTCCTGCTCTACCGCCATCATGGTCACGATCGCGTGCGTCTTGCTCATAGAAGGCTGATTGATAGTAGGAATCGTGAGTATCAATATCAATACAAATAGCCAGACTATCAATTTGCGCGGACTGAAAAGGCTCTTTATCTTTTTCTTCTTCTCTGCTGTCATCTCTGCTCCTTTGCGTGCTTATGCAACGCCATACTAGGATCTCGCTCGCTAGGCGTCTTTGCTTTTATCATATATGTCTTGTTCTGCTGTTTCCTTTTATTCACAGCGTATCCGATCAATAATATGATAGGTATCAAATATTGAGTGATCGCCGTCACTGTCGACGCAAAGGTGGTGAAAAATATACGCTCCAGACCAATCGTGATCTCTCCTAAATAACTCCAGCCTAGTATATACACCATGACAATGACAGATAGTATCGTCTCGCTCTCGATATTGAACAAATATTTGATCGACCTTGTCATACAAAATGAAAATAATGCTAACTGCACTGCTTGCGCCACTACCCATAATGATACGACCAGCCAAGACAGCTCATCTATCACCGACTGTCCGCTAGAAAACTGACTCACATCACTGATGCAGTGATTGTGCGTGGCGCTAGTGATGTCAAAAAGTCCATAGAAAATGAAATACAATACCTGTACAATCAATATCGCAAATATGATATATCTGATCATCTGACTCTTCTTTTCTCTACTAAAATCTACGAGTCCGAATAGCATAAACATGAATGTCGCAGACCCAAACCAACTCAGATGATGCCACCCACTGTACAGTAGCGGTCCTACTCCGTCGTGAAAGAAAGGAAGGTACGCGAGAGGATCTACTCCACTCACTGCCTTAATCGCTATATAGATGAGTCCTATGCAGATCGCCCAGCACACCATTTCGTTCACGCGGGCAATATTTTGCACTCCCTTATATGTCATGAAGCCCACTAGCATGATGAGAGGCAGTGCAAATACGAACCAATGAAATTCTGGATAGAGATTCTCGACTACAAAAAATTCGAGTCCCTTAGATATATTGCCTACTACCAAGGCATATTTCATGAGAAGGAGTATCAAGATGATCTTTGCGAGCACTTTGCCTAGGCAGTCCACCATAAATTCATAGATATTCCTACTCCCGCTCTTCTTCATCAGACCAAGTATGACGAATACATATATCCCGTCGACCAGCATCAGCACGAGCGCGACGAGAAAGCTCATATTCCCGCTGTCCTTATATAATAGACTGGGCAGGGCTAAAAATTTAAGTGCTATAAAACTCATAAATACAATGATTGAGAGTTGTCTATAATTAATCTTCATCTTTACCTCGCCTAATGCTATGCTGTCTATTGTTTGCTATAGACTTTGGTCTGCGTCTCATCTGATCGATAGTCGCCCGCATATAGCTATCCTTTTGATCCTCTGCGATATACGGCGCGGTAGGCGCTAGATAGGCGCTCTTATAGCTGTCGAAACTAGACAGATACGACACGATGAACACGCAAAAAAGTAATATACCATACAGCCCTAGACTCGCCCCGACTACGACGCTGATCAGTCGCAGTATGCTAAACTGCCCCGCCTGACCCGGTATGATATAGAAAGCTATACCCGATAGTGCTATGATCATCACCGCTGGTGGACTGACGAGCCCAGCATTTACTGCGGTCTCACCTAAGATCAATGCCCCGACGATCGAGGTAGCCATGCCGAAATATTGAGGCATGCGGATATTCGCCTCATATAATATCTCAAACAATAATATGACGAATAGGATCTCGATAAAAGGTGTAAAAGGTATACCCTGTGTGGTATTCATGATCGTGACTAAGAATTCGATAGGCAGGATCTTGTAATGAAATTTCTCTAGCGCTATATATAGCCCCGGCAGGAGCACCGCCAGCACCACACCCACGAGGCGCAATACTCGTACAAAACTCACTCGAATAGGCTGATTGTAATAATCATCACTATTCTGCAATTCTTCTAGCAAGATAAATGGTAGCGTCAATACTATCGGACTGCCGTCCACCAATATACCGAGTCTACCCTCGAGCATCTTTGCCACCAAGATGTC
>CALWFA010000057.1 GCA_944377465.1 uncultured Clostridia bacterium | reverse complement strand
ATTTGCGACAAAAACTTCGGATATGATCTGCACACTTCGCACAAAAAATCCGCATCTTCATAGTATGTATACGGCAAATCTAGATATGTAATATGATATTTTTGTATGCAAAGTTTGATAAAAGCATCTAATGATTTTGTATCAATAAAATCTCGCACTAACTGAGACTTTATCTTCGTCTCATAGTCCTTTCTCCCCTTTAATACATTTCTAATTGAGATTAAAATTCCTTGTTGTTTTGCTGTAATAGCATCTGATATTTTCATACATTCTCCTAGTAATAATTAATAGTATATATCTATATTTTAAAAAGTCAAGAATATTACAACTTTTATTTAAATTCGATGAAAATGGTCAACCATGATGACAATGATTGACCTCATATGAGTTTAAAATTATAATAATTCCATAATAATTGTATTTGATACATAATAATAGTCTTCAGTGATACGAAGGATATCGCCATCTAATTCAAGCATATGTAAATCTATTAATTTCTTTATCTGCTCAGAACGGGAGCGCAATAGATCTTCATTAAAATCAGCTTTAAACTTAGCTAGATCCAGCCCTTCGGTCGTCCGTAATGATAGCATGATTCTCTCTGTGCGACGCTTTTCATCTGAGATATACTCTTTACTATAGACAGCCGTCTTGCCCTTAGCCATATTGTCTATATATGTATCTAGGCGCTTAGTATTGTAGTACCTATACCCGTCAATATAACTATGTGCTGACACGCCTAAGCCAAGATACTGAGAATCATCCCAATATTTTTTATTATGTCTACTCTCAAAGTTCGGTCTAGCTAAATTAGATACTTCATATCTAATATATCCTTCTTTCTTTAATAATCTATATACAGAATTATAGATAGTCAGCATAGTCTCGTCTTTAATAGGCTTAATTTTACCTGCTCGCAATTTATTGTACAGCATAGTATGACGCTCGATCTGTAGAGCGTAGATTGATAGATGCTTTACATTATGCTTTATTAAAAACTTTACCGTATCCAAGACATCTCTCTCTGTCTGACCTGGCAAACCGATCATGATATCTCCATTTACATTCGGAAACTCAGCAGACTGCAAAATCTTGAATGTCTCTTTTATATTGCTGAGAGATTGGATTCGCCCATTGCTCCTAAGAACATCTTCATCAATGCACTGCACTCCTACGCTAATCCTATTAATACCTGCCTGCACATATTCAAAGAATTTCTCTTTTGTAAACGAAGAAGGATTCACCTCTATAGTAAACTCTGCTCCCTCTAGGATATGAAAACTACCATATATCTTTCTAGCTAGACTAGCGATAAACCCTTCATACACAAAACTAGGAGTACCGCCACCTATATATATAGAATTAAATGAACGATCATTGTAGCGATCTTTCACCATGTCGATCTCGGTAAAAAGAGCATCTAAATATAGCTGCTGAGCCTTACAGTCCATAGAATATGAGACGAAATCACAATAGTCACATTTGCTACTGCAAAATGGTATGTGGATATATAGCCCCATTGGTCGATTGTCTTCTGATAGCATAATTCACCCCTATTTTTATTATTATAACCAATTACGAGTAATTTTCCTAATATTTTACAATGATTTTATCAATTAATCATCAAGTTTTAGTATAGTCACGAATGCCTCACTAGGCAACTCCACGCTTCCTAGTCTACGCATTCGCTTCTTACCCTCTTTTTGCTTTTCGAGAAGTTTTCTCTTTCTAGTCACATCACCGCCATAGCATTTCGCGAGCACATCTTTTCTCATCGCAGAGATAGTCTCGCGAGCTATTACTTTACCACCTATGACCGCCTGAATAGGTATCTCGAACAAGTGACGAGGAATGACAGTCTTTAATCTCTCACACAACGCTCTCCCGCGCTGATATGCCTTGTCTTTATGCACGATGATCGATAGAGCATCGCATATCTCTCCGTTTAGTAAAATATCTAATTTTACTAGCTCACTTTCCTGATATCCGCTCAATTCATAATCCATGCTGGCATATCCCTTGCTGATCGACTTGATTTTGTCAAAGAAGTCATATACGATCTCATTTAGTGGCATAGTGTATATTAGTTTCGTACGATTTGCATCTATATACTGCATGTCATGATAGAGCCCGCGCCTGTCTGCGCATAGATCCATGATACCGCCTATATATTCCTTCGGCGTAATGATCTCCATGCGAACAATAGGCTCTTCCATCTTCGTAATGCTAGCCATAGGTGGCATCTCACTTGGATTAGTGACATCGTACTCTTTGCCTTTGTTGTCATAGATCTTGTACTCCACGCTAGGCGCGGTGGTGATGATATCGAGATTGAATTCTCTCTCCAAGCGCTCTGTGATGATCTCCATGTGTAACAGCCCTAAAAAGCCACATCTAAATCCATGCCCTAGAGCAAGAGATGTCTCTTTCGTGAAATGTAGACTGGCATCGTTTAACTTTAATTTTTCTAAAGCATCGCTCAATTCCTGATATTTATCTCCATCCAGTGGGAAAATGCCACAAAATACCACGCTAGTGGCTTCTTTATATCCTTCTAGTGGCTTCTCTATCGGATTGTTTTTTAATGTAATAGTGTCACCCACTTTGGTGTCGCTCACATTCTTTATCGAAGCAGCAATGTATCCGACATCTCCTGCTAATAATTCATCAGTCTGTCTAGCTTGTGGAGTAAATACACCTACTTCTGTGACTATGAATGATTTATTTGTCTGCATGAAGAGTATCTCATCTCCCGCTTTTACTTTTCCGTCAAAGATGCGCACTAGACTCACCGCACCCTTATATGAATCATAATAACTATCAAAAATGAGAGCCTTTAACTGAGCATTTTCATCTCCTTTCGGTGCTGGAATATTCTTCACTATTGACTCGAGTACCGATTCTATATTTAGACCTGTCTTTGCGCTAATCTCACATGCTTCATCACAGGGGATACCTATGATATCTTCGATCTCCTTTTTCGTACCAGCTATATCTGCACTAGGCAAATCTACCTTATTTATGACAGGTATGATCTCAAGATTCGCATCTAACGCAAGATACACATTTGCTAGTGTCTGCGCCTGTACACCCTGAGATGCGTCCACGACGAGTATCGCACCCTCGCAGGCAGCAAGTGAACGACTCACTTCATATGAAAAATCGACATGCCCGGGTGTGTCTATTAGGTTTAAAGTATATTCCTCTCCCTCATAATTATATTTCATGCAAGCAGGCGTCAGTTTGATCGTAATACCGCGCTCTCGCTCTATATCCATGCTATCTAATAGCTGGTCTGCCATGTCGCGCTTTGCTACTGTATTGGTGAATTCCATGAGTCTATCAGCAAGCGTACTCTTTCCATGATCAATATGTGCTACTATACAAAAATTGCGTATCTTTCCTTGTCTATCCATATGAAAATTATACACAAAATTTATACTATTGTCAAAACTATATTAAAGATAATTTTAATTAAACTAATACCTTTTACTTAAGTAATGCATTTATCTTAATGATGAAATAAGCGATAAATATAATTGTTGATGACAAAATCGCATACTAAGATGAAATTTACATATAGAAAGTCTGACCAAGTATAATCAAAATAAGGTAATTTCATATCAAAATTTCGTTGTACAAACAAAATTCGACATATCACGACATATATACTAACGGAGTGTAGTGTATGGTATTTGAATCTATCAGTCAGTTTATGTCAAAGCTGATGTACTTTCACGGATATGTAAATGAATATAACGGCTTTCCTAAGCCACTCAGCAAAGAAGATGAAGAAAAATACATTCAAGATATGCTCAAAGGAGACAAAAAGGCACGGGAAAAACTCATCAATCATAATCTTAGACTCGTCGCGCATGTCGCAAAGAAATTTAATCAAGCGGCAGAAGCGGACGATATGATTTCTGTAGGGAGCATCGGACTGATAAAGGCGATAGACTCTTTCCGCCCTGACAAAGGGTCGTCCCTCTCGACATATGCCAGTCGATGCATTGAGAATGAGATACTGATGCTACTGCGGGCAAATAAAAAGCACAAAGCCTGTGTGAGTATTGATGAGACTATCGGTACAGACAAGGACGGTGGTGTGCTGACTGTAAAAGATGTGTTGCCTCAAAACGAAAACGACGACCCGGATAATGTCGTCACCCGTCGTGTGCTATTGGATGAAATAAAAAAATGCATGAAAGATCAATTATCAGAGCG
>CALWFA010000056.1 GCA_944377465.1 uncultured Clostridia bacterium | reverse complement strand
CATTGATCTAAAATTGTCTATCATTTTTATCGTACATGAGATTTTTATATCCAAGGGTGCCTTATTCTAAATAAAAACTATCGATTATTTCGATTTCTTCATTGCCTTTTGATCCACGCGGTACATTGTACTGGCGAGATCTAGGCATTTATTCGAATATCCCCATTCATTATCGTACCAAGCGATGAGTTTCACAAAAGTAGGGCTCAGCATGATGCCTGCTTTCTCATCAAAGATACAAGTGTGCGGATCTCCGATGAAGTCGCTAGATACCACTGGCTCATCAGTATATGCTAGCACGGACGGAATGATATCTTTGCTATACTTTTTCATCGTCTTACATATGTTTTCATAAGTGGTAGGTTTCTTTAGTCGCACAGTGAAGTCGACTGCACTTACATTTAGGGTAGGCACACGGAAGCTCATGCCTGTCAATTTTCCTTTCAAGTGAGGCAATACTTCACCTACAGCTTTCGCTGCCCCCGTTGAGCTCGGGATAATGTTCGCACTAGCGGCACGACCACCTCGCCAGTCCTTCTTTGATACGCCGTCTACAGTGAGCTGAGTAGCGGTGGTGGAGTGAACAGTGCTCATGAGTCCCTCTTCGACACCGTATACATCGTCTATCACACGCACTAATGGAGCGAGACAGTTTGTCGTACAAGAAGCATTTGACACTACTGTCATATCACTAGTATATTTATCCTCATTTACGCCCATGACAAAGGTAGGGCAACCCTTTCCTGGTGCACTGATGATGACCTTCTTCGCTCCGCCTTTTAGGTGGCGGATAGCGTCCTCTGCTTTTGTGAATTTACCCGTACATTCGATGATATATTCGGCGCCCGCCTTAGACCAATCGATCGCATCTGGCTCTTTTTCAGCAAAAAACGCAATATTTTTCCTATTCAGACGAAGAGTAGTGTCGTTCATCGCCTTTAATTCACTATCAGCCTTCCCATGGATAGTGTCATACTTATATAGATAGCACGCATAATCAGCCGTCAAGAATGGATCATTGATAGCTACCACTTCTACATCATCACGACCTACACTGGCACGCAAAACCAGTCTACCTATGCGCCCGAATCCATTAATACCTATTTTTACTTTCATATTTCCCCCTTGGCATCATTCTAATACAATCGCCATTTTTTGTCAAACATATTTTAATTTTTAACTATATGGAAAAAATTAATACAATGATATTTGCGATTATGTCATATTTTTTAGTCATAACATTGGTATTTTTTCTTATTGGACGCAAGAAAAAAGCATTTTTTGATTTTCCCAAAATGACTCTGAATAAATATGGTATTGTATTTTATTCAGAGTCTCGTCATCGAATAAGAATAGAGAATGTGCGTGTCCTGCAGGTGAAAAATCAAATATATATAAAATCTGGCAAAAAGATAGTGATCATCAAAAATGCGACTGCACCATATCTAGCGAAAGGATATTTGTATTTCAAAGCCTGCGGAGAGACGAAGGTTGTATTTAATTGCAAGTCAATATATAGATATTTTAATATAATGATAGAGTCAAGTTTTTTTGATCTCGCTAGACTCAAACAAAATGCAATAAAGGACTTGCTAGACAATCTATTTAATATCGGGAAAAGCGCGGAGCTAAATAAATATCTCCACCTAATCATAAATATCCTAAATATAAAAATCGATGAGAAAGATATAGTAATAGGGCAGAATCGCTACAATTTACCTTTCACATTGACCTATAAAGTAAAAAATGTCATAAAGCGCGTCAAAATCGATCAAATAGTTTGAAAAAACATATATATTTGGTATAATATTTCTATGACGAAAATAAATGATGAATTAAGTTTTACTCCGCTTGCAGAGCGTATGCGCGCTCGCTCGTTGGACGAATTCGTAGGACAGAAACATATAGTGGGTGAAAATAGCTTGATTAGGCGCGCACTCAAAGTAAATCGATTGGGTAGTTGTATTTTTTATGGACCGCCTGGAGTGGGAAAGACTACTCTGGCATATATCGTGGCTGATGCCTTGCATCTAGAGTATAAGAAATTAAACGCGGTATCTAGCGGTGTGGCAGATGCAAAAAAGGTGATAGACAATGCCCGAATGAATTTTGAGCTAACGGGCAAGAGCACGATATTGATCTTAGACGAATGCCACAGATGGAGCAAGGCGCAGAGTGATAGTGTTCTCGAAGCGATTGAGCGTGGGTACATAACATTCATAGGCACTACGACCGAGAATCCACATGTAAGTATGACGCCTGCTATTGTGAGCAGATGCCGAATATTTAAGTTTTTGCCATTAGAAGTCAATGATATAAAAGATGCATTGATCCGCGCAGTGCAAGATAAAGAACGCGGATATGGCAAGCTGAAAATCAATATTGATGTCGATGCGATCAATCATTTTGCGATGTTTAGTAATGGAGATCTTCGCTCAGCGTACAACGCATTAGAGCTAGCGGTCACGACCACTCCTATAGGTAAGGACAATTTCATTCATATAGATAAATTAGTGGCTAGCCAATGTATCCAACAGCCTGTCTTGTCCGTTGATGAAAATCTTTATTATGATATGCTCAGTGCGTTTTGCAAGAGCCTGAGAGGTAGCGATACTGATGCAGCACTATACTACGCAGAGCGATTGATTAAAGCTGGATGCGATCCTCTCTTAATCTGCCGTCGTTTGATCGCTCATGCGAGCGAAGATGTGGGTATGGCTGATAGCAATGCTGCTTTACTAGCCATGGTAGCGATGAATGCGGTGAAAAATCTCGGAATGCCAGAGGGGAATATTCCGCTCGCACATGCGATAATCTATGTATGTGAGGCTGAAAAGTCAAATAGCGTGATAGTAGCGTTAAACAAGGCAAAGTATGACGCGGAATATAATCCAGACGATAATGTACCAGAGCATCTGAAAAACTATCACTATGATGTGGATAATCCACCAGAGTATAAATACCCGCATGATTATGGTGGCTATTGCAAGCAACAATACTTACCAGACAAACTTAAAGATAGGATATACTATATCCCGAGCAATAATGGTAGAGAAAGGGGCATGATCAGGAAGAAAGAGAGAAATAAATAGTAAAATATGACCACCACACAGTTATGTATAGACTTTTTCATTTAATCATTTGTAAAAAGTGATTTCAGATCATGAAATATGATCGATTAATAAAATTTTCAGTCAAAAATTTTTAATATTACAAATTAATCGCAAAATCATTTGCTTTTCAGCATTTTATTTTGTATAATTAGTGCGTAAACATTAAGGAGGAATTTATGGATCGTGAGCTAAAGGGGTCACAGACAGAGAAAAATTTATGGACAGCATTCGCTGGCGAGAGTCAGGCTAGAAATAAATATACATACTATGCTAGCCAGGCTAAAAAGGACGGCTATGAGCAGATAGCTGATATTTTCCAGATCACTGCAGATAATGAGAAAGAGCACGCAAAGATGTGGTTTAAACTGCTCATGGGTGGTGCAGTGCCTGATACTATAGCGAATCTTAAAGATGCTGCTAATGGTGAGAACTATGAGTGGACTTCTATGTACAAAGAATTTGCTGCTACAGCAAAGAAAGAAGGCTTTACTGCTATTGCTAAACTATTTGAAGGTGTAGCAAAGATCGAAGCTGAGCATGAGGCTAGATACAGAGCTCTTCTTGAGAATGTAGAGAAGAAGAAATGCTTTGTGAAGAAAGAAGTATCTGTATGGGTATGTAGAAATTGCGGACACAAGCATGTAGGTAAGACCGCTCCTAAGATCTGCCCAGTATGCAGTCACCCACAGAGCTACTTTGAGTTAGAATCAAACAATTATTAAGATTAAAAAATAGGTGAGGGCATCCTTCACCTATTTTTTCATGTATTCAAAATCTTAGATGCTCTCAGAGTTCGATCGGAGTTCGGAGATAAATAAAATATAATTAAGTGCCAAACATATATAAATTTACGATATAAATGTCTAATATAAAAAGAAAATAATATATCTTGCATGATTTCCTTTTGGTTGTAAAAGAGATTTTTGCCTGTCATATGCATATTTACTAAAATTAGTGCTATATTTTTCTTTTTAATTAAGCTATGTAGGAAATAGAGACAAAATTTTATATTAACCCCATAATTAGCCAATAGGTTGTGAATGTTCTTTTTTTAATTACATAGTTGTATCTAAGATCGCACATGATTTCGGTTTTATGCGAATATAATTCACCAATCAAATATGTCACTAATTAGAATTCATTTTCAATATATATGATAAAGTAAAAAATCACCTATTATAGCGATTAGATAGGTGATTTTTCTATATATCAAGATATTTTTCTATGAGAAACTATTGACTATTATTAGCAGTATTTGTGACTATAGTGATAGCGTGTAATCTTCGGAATAAGTCAACATATGCCGCTTTCAATTTTGGATTTCTCAAAGTACTTTTTAATAATTTACCATCATCATGAGCTTCTATTATTCTTTTTGC
>CALWFA010000055.1 GCA_944377465.1 uncultured Clostridia bacterium | reverse complement strand
ATGAATTCGTGCATTTGCTTTTGCGATGTGAGTGACAAATTTTCAGCGAATGTGACATCGTAGCAGAAAAAATCGAGTTTTCGTCGCTCTGTCTCTTTTGGGTCAAGATTTCTCACTGCACCTGCCACTCCATTACGCGGATTTTTGAGCGGTATATCGGCTGTCTTATTGTATTCTTCAAAGGCTTTATTAGTCATCATACATTCGCCCTGCACGATCAATCGACCAGTAAATGATATTTTGAGTGGAACGCTTCTGATCGTCTTCACCTGAGCTGTGACATCTTCACCAATTCTGCCGTTACCTCGCGTGGTGGCTGACCGATATAGACCATTTTCATATTCTAGCACCACTTTTAGACCGTCGTATTTATATTCGAGCGAAAAAGTAAGCTCGGCATTTCGAGTCGAGGTCCGCATGTCATGCATCCATTTATCTAGATCTTCAAAATCTTTTACTTTATTGAGACTATATAGCGGAAATTCATGCTTACGCTTGACGAATTTGTCCAAGACTTCGTCACCCACACGCGATGTAGGACTATTCGGCAAAGAATAACCTAGCTCTTTCTCTAGGTCGACTAGCTCATAATACAAATCATCATATTCTGCATCTGAAATGGTAGGGTTATCATAAACATAATAATTTTTGTTATGTTTATTGACTTCGTCTGTCAGCCATTTCAATCTCTCGATTTTATCCATTTTACTCCTTGAATTCGATCGGTGCATATTCTAACGAAAGCATCTTTTCTCCCGCTTCCTTGAATCTAATCTTCACACAATGATTGCTAGAATTAGGCGTGATCTCAGTAATCTCGCCTTCACCGAATTTCGGATGAATGACCTTTGCTCCCAATTTTATTTTTGAAAAATCGATAGTCTTCTTTTCTATCGTGTTTTTACTAAATGTGTAGTTGAAAGATTTGGTAGTGTTTGTCTGCAATTCGTTCATATTTCCTCCTTTAATATCATTGATATTTGATTTGCTTGTATTCGAATGAATGTAG
Source organism: uncultured Clostridia bacterium (assembly GCA_944377465.1). GTDB lineage: Bacteria > Bacillota > Clostridia > Christensenellales > UBA1242 > Onthoplasma. The sequence goes on along the minus strand of CALWFA010000055.1, from coordinate 3,532 downwards.
TTTGAATAATTATAGTTGTTATAACTATTATTATATGCATTAGATATCGTATTTATTTGTCGTTCGCGTGCTAGGTCTAGCTCGTATAAAAATCTAGATTTCACACTATATTCACGCTTGCCGTATAAAAACCTCGATGAACTGCTGGTCAGTACTAGATTTTTCTTTGCGCGAGTGATCGCCACATACATTAATCTGCGCTCTTCTTCGAGATCGTCTTTGTCATCTCTACTGATAGGGAAAATTTTCTCTTCACAGCCCACGACATAGACATCGTCGAATTCTAGACCCTTTGCTCCATGCACGGTCGCTATCACCACACCTTTACCGTCATCACTATCCATAGCACTATATAATGTGACTGATTGTAAATAGTCGATGATCGATGCTTCGGGATTGTGATCTGTGTATTCTTTGACTGAATTATTGAGCGAGTTGATATTTAGATACCTTTCATAATCTTGCTCGTTTTCTAGATCAAACGACTTTAATATCTCGGTTCGCTCTAGCATATATGTGAAAAAATCATATACATTCATTTCTCCCACTTTACTCTCAAGATCGGACAATATAGCTTTTAAGTCTTTTAATTTACTCTTTAGACTATTGGGCAAAATCTCGCTCTCGTAATTCATGACTACATCTTTTAAGTGAGTGCGGTTTCTCGCTGCTATCTCTAATAATTTCTCTATACTAGTATCTCCTATCCCCCGCTTCGGGAAATTGATAATTCTATTAAAGCTGACATCATCGTCGGGATTTGCGATTGCTGTGAGATAAGCCAATACATTCTTGATCTCCGCTCGCTCAAAGAACTTGAAGCCATTATACATAATATGTGGAATATTGTAATTTAGGAGTTTTTCTTCAAAAGAGCGAGAGAGTGAATTCAGTCTCATAAGTATCGCCATTTCATTGTATGGTGTACCCATTTCATGTGAGCGAACGATCTGTCGCACTACAAAGTCCGCCTCATCTGCTTCGTTCATCGCTTGATAATAAAACACATCGGTACCGTCATCATTCTCGGTATACAATTTTTTAGCTAGTCGGTTTTGATTATTTTTGATGATCATGTTTGCTCGTTCGATGATCTTCTTTGTACTTCGATAATTTTGCTCGAGCTTAAATATCCGTGTACCTAAAAAGTCATGAGTAAAATTGAAAATGTTGTCAATATTCGCACCTCGCCAGCCATATATCGACTGATCTTCATCGCCTACGATCAAAATATTTTTAGTCTTTGAAGCGAGCAATTTTATGATCTCGTACTGAATTTTGTTTGTATCCTGAAATTCATCCACGCTAAAATATGTGTATCTATTTTGAATGCTATCCAGTACCTCTTGATTCGTACTGATGAGATGATAAAAATTGATCAATAGATCATCAAAATCCATAGCGTTATTCTTCTTTAACTCTTGCTGATACATATTGTAAAAACGCTCAAAATCTCTTATGCTTCTATCATATCTATAGATATTGCAAAATTCATCGATAGACATATTGTCATTTTTTATCACTGAGATATTATGTTTGAAGTTCGACTTTGTGCTTTCATCATCAATATTTAACTGTTTAAATATATCTTTCATGATTCTGGCACAATCAGTATCGCTGAATATCGTGAAATTTTCCTTGTAGTCAGTAAGAAAACTAGAATATGTGCGTAGCATTCTAGCACAAAAACTATGAAAGGTACTCACCATCACCATATCGCCATCTGGTGCGACTCTGCTGATACGCTCCTTCATCTCATTCGCAGCTTTGTTAGTAAAAGTGATAGCCAATATCTTATTCGGTGCGACATGCTTGTCCGTGATGAGATACGCTATCCTATATGTAAGCAAACGAGTCTTGCCACTGCCCGCTCCCGCGCTGACTAGTACAGGCCCGTCTGTGGCGAGCATTGCTTCGTATTGCTCTTTGTTTAATAATTCTTTATAGTCCATAATATCCTTTTTATCAAAAAAATTAAAAGTCAATCGCATAATAGCGATTATACCGATCTATAAAAAAATGGAATATGAAAGGGCTGTCCTTTGCATAATCATTTTCTTAGATATATTATATCAAATAAAAAAGTTTTTTCAAAATGTTTTAGGATATTTATTGTTTATATTTATCATCTCAAAAAATAATATAGATATTTCCTAGCTATTAGGACAAAAAAATCACCGTTTGGTGATTAATTTTAATAATGATTTTTCTTCATAGCGCGCTTTCTAGCTGCTTTCTGCTTTTCTTTCTTTGCTACGCTAGGCTTCTTGTATTCTGTCTTTTTTTTCAAATCGCCTATGATGCCGTCTTTCTGGCATTTTCTCTTAAAACGCTTCAATGCGCTCTCTGGAGACTCGTTCTCTCCGCAACGAACTGTAGTCAATCTTTTCACCACCTTTTTGATTAAAATTCTTTCTTATTTTATATGAAAATTGAGAAATTGTCAAGATATTTTTATAAATCTTGCAATTTTTCTCCGCCTAAAATATGGATCACGACATGTGCCATGGTCTGATTTGCATTCTCGCCCTGATTGATGACCAATCTATATCCCCCAGTGATGTCCAGCTCCTCCTGCATATGAGAGATCTTTGACATGATTTTCCCGAGCAGACTCGCCCCTTCTTCTGTCATCATATCGATATACGGCACATGCTCGCTAGGTATCGCTATCAAGTGAACTTTTGCCTGCGGATTAATATCCTTTATGATCATGAAATCATCATCTGAATATAGTTTAGTGCAAGGTACCTCACCCTTTCTCATCGCACAAAATACGCAATCTTCCATATCTACTCCTCTATGATATAATATTTCCTTTCATTCCATTAAGATATACATCGTCAAGTCTAATATCTACTATACTACCCACTGGTAAACAGCCTTCTATATAGGTATATATATAATTATCAGTATAGCCTAATGAATAATTTCCGTCAACTAGTTCGACCAAAACTTTATGTTTTGTATGAATATTCCTTTTATAAAAATTTGATTTGAATTGATGGTTTAATTCTTGCAATATGTTTTCTCTATCTTTCACCACCTTTTTATCTACCGTGCCTTTTAGTTTCATCGCTACTGTACCAGCACGCTCGCTATATGGGAATATATGCATGAAATCAAATTTTATTTTCTTTAGATTTTCTAGAGTGTTCGAAAATTCCTCATCTGTCTCCCCCTTGAATCCTACTATTATATCCGTCGAGATACATGGATTTTCAAACCGGCTACGGATCAAGTCTACTTTTCGTATAAACTCTTCTATCGTATAGTGCCTATTCATTCGTCTCAAGGTCGCATTGCAAGCAGACTGTAGGCTCAGGTGAAAATGCGGACAAAAATGCTTCGATTGAGCTAGCGTATCTAATAGATCTTCATCGATCACATTGCATTCTAATGAGGATATTCTAAATCTAATATTTAGTTTATCGACCTCTCTGACTAGAGTCTTTAATGCATTTACCCCATTGATCTTATAGTCACTCATATCTATGCCTGTCAGCACTATCTCATTTGAATCAGTATGCTT
>CALWFA010000054.1 GCA_944377465.1 uncultured Clostridia bacterium | reverse complement strand
CACAATGGGCAAGTCTTTGGTGCGGATTTTCCCATGATGATAGTACCACATTCATCGCATTTGAAGGAGTGCTCACCGTTACTTGATTTATACAAACTATTCGTCATCATGCTAGCATGCAATTTCTCCAAAGTACGCTGATGCGTCTTCTCTACTTTTGCCACCATTTCAAATAACTCTGCCACATCCGAAAAGCCTTCATCACGCGCAATTTGTGCAAATGTAGGATAGACCGATTCTGCGCTGTTTTGTTCGTTTTCGGCTTCTAATTTTAGCACTTCTACTAATTTCCCAGACTTAAAAGGATATCCTGCTTTAATGTCGATATTCTGTACATTTGCTCCACCGAGTTCGGATATCTTGTTGAAAAATTGCTGAGCGTGTGCCATCTCATTGTGCGCTAGCGTCCTAATCAACATACTCATATATTGATATCCATTTTGCTGTGCCATCTTTGCCATAAATTGATATCGCGCGCCTTCCTGACATTCCGCAGCAAAACTGCGAGCCAAATTCTCTTTTGTCTTACTTTCTTGAAAATCTATATTCATATTCCCTCCAATAATATAATTGACAAAACTAAAAATTTCATGCAAAAAAATAAAAATCACACTATTTAATAATATAAATCATGAAAAATTAGCTCTTTTTTACTAAAATAAAAATTTTTTATAAATATTTGCGTAGAGCAAATCTTAGACTGCTAATATTGTTTGAAAAAAATTTTTAATAATGTTATAATGTTTAAAAGGGTGTTATAATGTATCTATCTAAATATCTATCACCTATCGGTGACATCTTTATATTGAGTGATGACTCTGCTTTGATCGGGCTATATTTTTCTTACCCCAAGTACGATGAAGTAAAAATAAAAGAAAATAAAATAATAAATAATGTAAAACATTGGCTAGATGAATATTTTAAAGGAGCTAATCCCGATCCTAATAAAATCGACACACATCTACAGGGCACAAAGTTTCAGATATTTGTCTGGAATGAACTAAAGAATATCCCCTACGGGCACACCAGCACATATGGCGAAATCGCACGCAATGTTGCGAAGAATATGGGAAAATCGCATATGTCTGCACAGGCTGTCGGCAATGCTATATCTAGAAATCCTATATCCATCATCGTCCCTTGTCATAGAGTCATAGGCTCTAAGGGAGATCTAATAGGCTATGCAGGCGGAATGGAGAAAAAAGAGTGGCTGTTAAAGCACGAAATGGAGACAAAAATAGATCTATAAATATTTTAAAATTTACATGCAAATAATGGGGTGCACCCCAAATTTTACCGCATTTTTTATTGATTAAAATAAAATTTTATTTTTCTTTATTCATGCAACAGTTTTTATATTTCTTCCCACTACCGCATGGGCACAGATCGTTTCGACCTATGTGTGATGAATTACTTCGCTTTACCCCACCAGACTCGGACTTGTTCGTATTGCCAGCCAATACCGGTCCTCTTCTCTCCAGTGGTGCAATATTTATCCTAATATCCACTCGGAATAGATATGATGCAGTATACTCTCGGATATCTGAAATCATCTTGTCAAACATCTCAAAGCCCTGATTCTTATAGGCGACAATAGGATCCTTTTGTCCATAAGCTAGCACGCCTATTTCGTTTCTCAAAGTATTCATAGCGTCAATATGGTCAGTCCAATATCTATCTACTGCACGAAGCAATATATCTCGCTCGACTATAGAAAAATCAAATCCTATCTTCTTTACTTCGGTGACTTTCTTCTCATAAATATCGGATAATTTATCGAATATTATTTGACTAGCAGAGTTGACATCTGTATCTTCTAGCATATCAGCAGTAACTATGTTTGTACCCTTTTTTACTAGTTTGTCCTCCAGTGCTTTATTTAGCTCGACGATATCCCATTCGTAGCTAGGCTTACCTTCATCGAGGTACAATCTACATATTTCAAAGACATATTCTTTTAGCATCTCGATAATCTGTGGGTGGATATCCACTCCGTCTAGCACCTTATCTCGCTCGCCATAAATAATCTGACGCTGACGATTCAATACTTCATCGTATTCAAGCACATTTTTACGAATGCTAAAGTTTGCCGCTTCTACCTTCTTTTGACAACTCTCGAAAAACCTAGTCAAGATCTTTGACTGCAGTGGCATATCTTCATTGCCTCGAAAAGCGAGCGAAAACCAACTCTTCATTCGATCTTCACCAAAGCGCTGTGGTAGATCGTCTTCTAGCGAGATGAAGAATATACTTGAGCCTGGGTCGCCCTGACGACCAGCACGACCTCTGAGCTGGTTATCTATTCGTCTCGACTCATGTCGCTCTGTACCTAATATGTGCAACCCGCCTAGTGCGACGACCTTTTCTTTTTCTTCGTCTGTCACTTTCTTGAAATCTTGATAATACTTCTCGTACTTTTCTTTGTAAGGTAATTCTTCCTCTGTAAGATTTGAAGTATATGTCGTGATTCGCTCTAATATCTCTGGTGGAGTATTCTCGTTCACCATCTTTTGACGGGCTAAAAATTCAGGATTGCCACCTAGCAGGATATCCGTACCACGACCAGCCATGTTCGTCGCGATAGTCACCGCACCCACTCTACCCGATTGCGCCACTATCTGGCTCTCGAGCTCATGATTTTTGGCATTCAATAAGTTATGTGGTATACCTATTTTCTTGATAGCTTTACTGATTATCTCCGACTTCTCCACTGAGGCAGTACCCACCAAAATAGGCTGACCTTTCTTGTATTTATCTTGTATCTCCTCTACTATCGCCTTGTATTTCGCCTCTTCAGTGTAGAAGATCATGTCTTGTTCGTCTACACGAATCATAGGTTTATTCGTAGGAATGGTGACGACATCTAGGCTATAGATTTTATTGAACTCACTCTCTTCCGTCTTTGCCGTACCTGTCATACCACTCAATTTTGAATACAACTTAAAATAGTTTTGCAGTGTGATAGTAGCTAGAGTCTTGTTCTCTTCCTTGATCTTCACATGCTCTTTTGCCTCTATCGCCTGATGCAATCCGTCAGAATACCTCCTACCGTTCATCACACGACCAGTGAATTCATCGACGATCAACACTTCGTCATTTTTTACAATATAATTTATGTCGCGTTTCATTATATAGTTTGCACGCAATGCATTGTTGATATGATGATTGATCTCAAGATTGTTGATATCAGATAGATTGTCCAGTTTGAAATACTTTTCTGCCTTCCCTACACCGCTTTCTGTCAATCGAATTTGTTTCCTTTTGATATCAATATCAATATCTTCCTGCTTTAGACGCTTTGCAAAATTATCCGCCACCGCATACAACTCGCTGGTCTTACCCCCCATGCCTGATATGATGAGCGGAGTACGCGCTTCATCTATCAAGATCGAGTCCACTTCGTCGACTATGCAGAAATTGTGACCACGCTGTACTTTGTGCTCTTTATTTACCTGCATATTGTCACGCAGATAATCAAAGCCAAACTCATTATTCGTACCATAAGTGATGTCGCACTGATATGCTCGTTTCTTCTCCTCAGGTGACTGCCCCGCCAGCGTCACACCTATAGTGAGCCCTAAGAATTTATATAGCTTACCCATAGCTTCTGCTTGAGATGAGGCAAGGTATTCATTGACCGTGATCACATGCACATTCTTCCCTGTAAGTGCGTTTAAATAGACCGCTGTGGTCGCTGTAAGAGTCTTTCCCTCACCTGTCTTCATCTCTGCTATTCGTCCTTGATGCAAGACTATACCACCGATCAGCTGTACATGGAAATGTCGCTGTTTCAAAACTCGGGTAGATGCCTCTCTCACCACGGCAAATGCGTCTGGGAGAATGTCCTCTAGCGTCTCACCCTTGCTAAGTCTCTCCTTTAATAACGGAGTCTGATTTTGTAGCTCCGTATCGGTGAGTCCTGCATAATGATCTGCTTTGTCTTCTATCTTTTTTACTATTTTTTCTATTTTCATCAGACTGCGTTTATTGTCCGAAGCAAATAAATACGAAAATAATCCCATACTAATTCCTTTATAAAAATTATATTTCAAGTCTAATGATAACAAATATTAGCGAATTTGTCTAGCATTTGCGACTTTAATTCTATTATATTAATTTGATAAAAAATGAAGAATTTTAAAAATAATTAGAATTTCTTGCTAAAATTGATAAGTTTTGATAAAATTATTTATAATAACTTTGGAGAAAATTATGAAAATACAAAAAATCAGCAAAGAAAACGCTATATTTCAACAAATATTGTCAATCAAGGACAATAGGACTAAACGACATTCTTTAAAGAAAATTTTTGTAGAAGGGGTGCAGAATATTAAAGATGCCATAGACAATGATTGGCAAATTACTGATCTGATATTCACAGATTTTGCAAGTCTCTCCTCTTGGGCAAAAAATATAATCAAAAACAATACAGCAAATAACTACGAGCTCTCCATTGACCTAATGAAAAAGCTGAGCGACAAGTCTGACACTAGCGAAATACTAGCTATCTTCAGCATGAAGGAACAGACAAATATAGCATATGACACTAGTGCACCTATCATCTTGCTTCTCGACAGACCGTCTAAAAAAGGCAACCTTGGGAATATCATTCGCTC
>CALWFA010000053.1 GCA_944377465.1 uncultured Clostridia bacterium | reverse complement strand
TTATAGAAATATTGTAGATATTATTTTAAATTTTACCCTTGACAAAAGCTCATAGCCATGATATAATTAATTTAATTAATTAAAGGGTTAAAGGAGATTTATTATGAAAAATAAGGTAAAAAAGGTTTTAGCGTCTATTGCGTTATCTGCTGCGGTGGCAGGTACTGCTGGCGTAATGACTGGCTGTAGTCAGGGTGAGCCTGTAGATTATAGCGCGGGCATTCTAGATGGACTTGATGCTGTGACTGCTACATTATCTAGAGAGGCAAATTACAATGTTGTGACCATTCTAGACCTTGATATCGAAAAGACAGAGGTAGAGATCCCAGTCGAGCCTACACCAGATACAGAGACAGGTGCTGTAGCTGTTAGTGCTAAACAAACTAGTGAAGTACAGGCTACTGCTACAGAGACTGTAGCTACATGGACGATTACTGCAGGAGCAAAGAATAACCAAGGTGTAGATGTCACTCTAGCAGTAAAAGGTGAAGGCGTAGATTACCAGTATGTTTCTAATCTAGAGACCGCTATGGGTCAGTGCTATACAGTTACTGATTCAGCAGATCAGGCAGATGTAGAATACGAGTTAGATGCATCAAAAGTGGAGCCATTCTTAGCTAGCCTCGATACAATGATCAAAAATACTGAAAATATATCTACAGAAAAATACACTTCATCAGCAGATGTCACTACAGAGATCAATAAAGATCAAATTTATACTTGGCTGACGAATTATTATGCGAATTCTGCAGAGACGAATGCTGTCGAAAATCTACACACATTGACTGGTAATAAGATTAAAGATCAGCAAAGCGAGACAGCTGACAATGCTGTATATTATGTTTCTTCATATAAGAATGGTATATGGGATATGGCTATCTCTATTAGCGTCAATAATTATACCTATGCAGCGAATTTCAGCATAACCAACAATGGATATAATAAGTCAAAAGTAATCGGTTTCGTTAAAGATTATATCACTAATGGTACAGTAGAAGGTGACCTAAAAGTGACAGGCGTTGAATGTCTGAATCCTAATAGCACTATGCAGTTGTTTAATGCTATCGACGCTCTTGCTAATCAAAATGAGAATATTAATCAGGCGTAATACACATTATAACTATAACCTATAATGATATATACAATAAGGAGAAGATATGAAAAAAATTCTGACGACCTTAATAATTCTTGTATTCATAGTAGCAGCAGGTGTTGGCGTTTATTTTATTGTACAGCAGACCACTAAAGAAAAAGAATTGATAGTGCAGACGACTGTCGGTGGCTATGTGGATATGAAGATAGGGAATGTCTCATACACTATCTCAGAGGAAGACTCCATTACTCGCAATGTGGATCGAGATACTAAGATAGAGCTGACAGCGACTCCAATATCTGGATATGAATTTACCGGCTGGAGTGTAGACGGTGGTATAATAGATGAGAATCCATATATATTTGAGATATCAGACGATATCACATTGAGAGCTACATTTGATCTTCAAGATTATCAACTAACCATTGTAGGTAGCGACGGCTCTACAGTAAGCACTATTGATTACAATAATAATCAAAATCTCTTAGAGACTTTGCAGGCAGGGATGACCGCTCCAGACGATGGTTATGAATATGTATTCAAAATTGATGGTCAAATAGTGACAGCTCAGACGACTATTAGCGCAAATACTGAAGTTAACTATGAGGTTCTTCCTATAGAATATACTGTGACCTTCATGCACAATGGTGAGCAAGTAGGTGAGACACAGACTTACACAGTCAAGGATAAAACTATCACACCGCCAGCAGTACCTACTGAAGACGGATATAAAATCGCTTGGGAAGCATATGACCTAGATGTATTGGGCAATAAAGTAGTGAATACTACTAAGACCTTAATCGAATACACTGTGACATTTATGTACAATGGCAATATAATAGGTACTGATACTTATACAGTAGAAGATAAAAATATTACAGAACCTACAGTGCCTACTGCAGAAGTGCCAGCTGGATATGAGCTCGCATGGGAGACTTATGACCTAAATGTATTGGGCAATAAAGAAGTCAATGCGGTAGTTACTCCTATACAATATATAGCTAGATTTATCCACAATGGTCATGTCATCGGTGAAGTACCATACACAGTGGAGGATGACACGATTACTCCTCCAGCACTGCCTAGTGTGCCAGGTTATATTGTTACATGGCAAGACTATACTCTTGAGATTGGTGGCATTACAGTAGAGACCTCTCTGACAGTCGAAGAGTATACTGTGACCTTCATGCACAATGGTAGCCAAGTAGGCGAAGTGCAAAAATATACTATTGAGAACAAGACTATTACCGAGCCATCTCTTGAAGGGTTGGATGTAGCAAACGGCTATCAGTTAGCTTGGGAAGAATATGATCTAAATACTCTAGCTAATATTACCGTAAATACTGTAGCTACACCTATACCTTATACTGTGACCTTCATGCATAATGGTGAGCAGGTAGGAGAGGTACAGACCTATACAGTCGAAAATAAGAGTATCACAGAGCCACAAGTGCCTAATTCAGACGAGGCTGGATATACACTAGAGTGGGCAGATTATGACTTAAATGTGTTAGGAAATAAAGTGGTAAATACAGTGAAAGTAATCATTAAATATACTGTTACTGTAGATCTAAACGGTGCGACTGGACTTGGTAGCATAGCTAGTATTCCAAACTATAATTCTGATACAAACACATTTACTTATACAGTAGAGGACGGAAATATTACACTTCCTACAGATGTTACTAAGACAAATTATGCTTTCATCTGCTGGATAGATACGACAGATGGCTCTGAGACAAATATTGCGTCTATCAGTACAGATAGATGTCAAGATATCACTATCAAAGCAGTTTGGGGAATTAATTTAGTAGTAAATCCTACAGGTAATTCATATGAGCCAGATGATGATCATGAGATATTTGATCAATATACTCAGCTGAAGATCGAACTAAATGAGGACAATACTGTGAAATGTGTCTATAGAGTAGGATCTAGTATAGAATATGTCGGTACATTGTCAGAGTTCGTGACTAAATTAAATCTCATGGACGCTATGAATGACATTACCGATGTAAATGGTACAATGGTATCTAGCGAAGAAGATGTGGCTAATGCGATCAATAGTGAAGTGGCTAAGGCTATATCATCTTCATCTACACAAGTAAATCTTACCCTTGTATTTGGAGAAAATTAATCTTGTCCAATGATAAAAATCTCTTGAGATTACTCAAGAGGTTTTTTAATATATGATATGGCATATTTTTCTCGCTTTGTTTGACTTCAAAATGACTATGTGGTAATATAAAAGTATGGATATGATGAGAAACTTAATCAAAAATCTAAAAGACAAAAAATATCGCAAAGAAAATGCAATTTTTTTACTAGAAGGCGAGAAGTTTTGTAGGGATATATTAAAGGCTAATATTGAAATTTTATATACAATTACGACCAACAAATCTCTAAAAAATTTCCCAAACATAGTGTTAGTAGATGAAAAAACTTTGCATTCACTTGCCACAACTGTTACCCCACAAGATATTATTTGTGTATGCGTCAAAAAGTTTGCTGAAAATACACCTAAAAGCAACTCACTAATTTTAGATAGAATCCAAGATCCTGGCAATGTAGGGACGCTCATTCGAAGCGCGATTGCTTTCGGCTTTGACGATATCTATCTAATTGATAGTGCAGATGTGTATAATGAGAAAGTAATTCGCTCATCTGTAGGTGCAGTGTTTAATGCCAATATTCATAAAATTTCGCTTGAAGAATTGATTAGGACTAAAGCGACTATTGCAGAGAATTTTATAGTCGCAGATATGGTCGGTGAGAAGCTGACTGATTTCAAAAAGAAACAAGGTAGAATCGCACTTATCGTTGGCAATGAGGGAGCGGGCGTGTGTGATATACTTATAAATATCTCTAATATCAAATTATCTATCCCTATGACAGACAAAATTGAGAGCCTAAACGCAGGAGTGGCGGGTAGCATTATCATGCAAAGAATATACGAAAAGTGATATAAAATTCAGTCAATACTATAGATAAAGATAGAAAACAAACGACTAAATGCGAGATAGTCGTTTGTTTTTAATTCAATATATTATGTTTGTGGCACTAGCTTTTTATTGCTTTAAAAATACATTTTTGTTTAATCGTTATTTAGCTTGATCCTTATGATTAGATCAATATGAGGAGTCATAAGGTAGAGGTTCTAGTAGATCAGATCTAGGAATATTATACGCAACAACTCCAGCAGGTATTATGGCACAAGCGAGACCACAGGTAGTCCAGCCAGCGACATTGACACTATCTTCCGCATTTTTATATTCTGCGACGATTCTTTCAGTGCTTTCGTCCGTTTCTATCATTTCACCTGCCTCAACAGATTTGATATATTTTTGAATGATTTTTCCAGATCTTGATGGAGAGGTACAGTACATATATAATTCTTCATAGTTATTTTTGATGTTGACATAATTTTCATATACGATAGAATATTCGCTAGGAGAAATTTCACCATTGCTTAGCTGTCGATTAGCAGTCTCTAGCTTAATTTCTTCTTCGTGCAACAATGTCTCTAAATTGCTTAAACTAATGTCCTCTTCGGCAATTTGACTCTGATAATAGCTAGTATTAGAGAATTCTTCCAATGCCTTTTTTGATTGTGCAACATAACAAGC
>CALWFA010000052.1 GCA_944377465.1 uncultured Clostridia bacterium | reverse complement strand
GGAGAGGCTGCGTTTTATGGTCCAAAGATTGATGTGCAGGTAAAGACCGCTCTCGGTCATGAAGTCACTCTTTCTACAGTACAGCTCGACTATCAGTTGCCTGAGAGATTTGAGCTCGAATATATAGACGAGAATAATGATCGCGTCCGACCTGTCGTGATACATAGAGCGATCTTAGGATCTCTTGATAGGTTTGTCGCATTCATTCTAGAAGAGACTAAAGGCGTATTGCCAGCATGGCTCAGTCCTGTGCAGGTGAAAATACTGACGGTGAGTGAGAAAAATGAAAATTACGCTAGTGAGATTTGTAATAAACTAAAAAATCTCAATTTCCGTGTAGAATTGGACACTAATAATGAATCGGTAGGCAAGAAGATCCGTACAGCAGTGTTAGAAAAAGCTCCATTTATCCTCGTCATAGGAGATAAGGAAATGGAAGAAAATCTAGTATCAGTGCGCAAGCGTGGGTCAAAAGATACTAATTCTGAGCCATTCGATGATTTCTTAAAAGAGCTTAGCGACGCCATAGCAGAAAAATCATTATAATCAAATTTTAAAATTGCGAATTATTTCGCAATTTTTTCAACACAAAATAGACAAGTGTTTATTATTAATTAAAAAATTTCACTAATTTTTAGTTTTATGAATTTTTCTTTGACTTAATTAATCAATAATTATAAACTTACAATGTTTGACAAATGTCTAATATTAAGGAGTAAATTGTGAATTTTTTTAAGAAGTTATATTGTAGGACATTCCAAGTAGTGTTTAGAATAGCGATTCCGATATTACCATATCGTGAGCCTAAAATATTAAAAAATAATAGTGAGTTGACCAAAGTTTTGCTAGACAATGCAGTAAAAAATGTATTGTTAGTGACAGACGCAGGACTGACCAAATTGGGCTTGTATACTGAGCTCGTAAAAGAGATAAAATCGGCACAAATCAATGTCGTGATCTATGACAAGACAGTGGCGAACCCTACCACTAAAAATGTCGATGAAGCCTTGTCTCTATATAAAAATAATAATTGCAATGCTATAATTGCCTTTGGAGGCGGTTCACCTATGGACTGTGCTAAAGCGACAGGGGCAAGGGTAGCTCGACCTAAGAAGTCTCTTTCTAAAATGAAAGGTATTTTAAAGGTAAATAAGAAAATACCATTATTAATCGCTGTCACTACTACAGCGGGTACGGGCAGTGAGACGACGCTCGCGGCTGTAATCACAGACAGTGAGACTCGTCACAAATACGCTATAAATGACTTTCCGCTGATCCCAAGGTATGCAATGCTAGATCCTAATCTTACTGTAGGACTCCCGCCGTTCGTCACTGCTACGACGGGTATGGATGCACTCACTCATGCGATCGAGGCATATATCGGCAGAAGCACTACTAAAAAGACGCGTGCGGACGCTCTAAAGGCGACTAAATTGGTATTTGAAAATTTATACACTGCATATACAGATGGCAAAAATATCAAAGCGCGTGAAAATATGCTGATAGCAGCTTATCATGCAGGGCTAGCATTTACAAAATCATATGTAGGATATGTACACGCGGTCGCTCATTCTTTAGGTGGAAAATATAATGTAGCACACGGCTTAGCAAATGCTATAATTTTGCCGTATGTGTTGAAAATGTATGGACGAAAGATTTATAAAAAATTATGGCAAATGGGCGTATATGCAAGATTGTTTGATAAGTCCACATCATACGAAGTGGGTGCAAAAATGTTTATAGAAAAGATAGAGGACTTGAATAAGTCTATGAATATCGGTACTCGTATAGATGAGATTCAAAAGGAAGATATACCTACACTTGCTCGCACTGCAGAAAAGGAAGCAAACCCATTATATCCTGTGCCAGTTTTATATACCGCAAAACAGCTAGAAAAGATATATTACGAGGTAAAAAATGGATAATCAAGAAATTCTCAGAAAAATTGATATACAACGCCAGTATTTAGAAAAAAATCCTATGTTGAATTATAAAAATAGGATACAAGCTCTAAAAAAATTATACAAAAATATCAAACTACTTACTCCTGAGATCAATGCTGCACTGAAGCAAGATCTTAATAAAGGATCTGTAGAGGCTTATATGGTAGAGATAGGCATGGTACTGAGTGAGATCAGCTATATGATCAAGCATTGCAAACAATTTTCTAGTCCACAGCGCGTGCATACTCCACTTGCACAATTTCCTTCTACTAGTTATCGTCTGCCATGTCCATATGGGATAGTGCTGATCATCAGTCCGTGGAATTATCCATTTATGCTAGCAATAGAGCCGTTGGTGGATGCTATTTGTGCTGGAAATTCTGTAATAGTGAAGCCTAGCGAGATCTCACCTAATGTGAGCAATATTATCGAGCGATTGATCTCTATGACCTTTGACGAAGGTCATGTCACGACAGTGCAGGGCGGAGTAGAAGAATGCTCCTTCCTATTAGACCAAGACCTTGATTATATCTTTTATACTGGTAGTACGCGCGTGGGCGAGATCGTAATGAAAAAAGCGGCAGAGCATTTTACTCCAGTCACACTTGAGATGGGTGGAAAGAGTCCGTGTATAGTGGATGAGACAGCAAATATTCCGCTGACAGCTAGACGAATCGTGTTTGGTAAATTTTTGAATTGCGGTCAGACTTGCGTCGCTCCAGACTATATCTACTGCGATGAAAAAGTAAAGGATCAGTTGATCAAAGAATTGGAGCGTCAGATTATTTTGCAATACACGGTCGACCCTATCAATAATGATAACTATCCACGCATGGTGAATCAAAAGCAGTATAATGCTATGAGTTCGTTTATCAATAAGGATAACCTAATCTTTGGTGGCAGATGCGATGAAGCAATGTTAAAAATTGAGCCTACCATATTGAGAGCCACATTTGATGATCCTGTGATGAAAGAAGAGATCTTTGGACCAATTCTTCCTATCGTTACATTCAAGACTCTTGACGAAGCGGTGGCAAATGTCAATAAACTTACCAAGCCACTCGCTCTCTATATCTTTTCTTCAAAGAAGGAAAATCAAGACAAGATTGTCAATCGTGTGCCATTCGGCGGTGGATGTATCAATGATACTATTGTACATATAGCGACATCTGAAATGGGCTTCGGCGGACTAAAACAGAGCGGAATAGGTGCGTATCATGGCAAGGTCGGCTTTGAGACATTTACTCATTACAAGAGTATTTTAGACAAAAAGACATGGCTGGATCTGCCTATGAGATATCAGCCATTCAATAAAATAAAAGCGTTTTTAATAAAAATGTTTTTAAGATAAACTAATAAAATTTTTTAAAATTAGCAATATTTGATACAAAAACGCATAAAATTCATACTTTTTAATGCATTTTTGCTTAATTTTAAAAATTTTTCATAGATTTAGGAGAAATAATGAAAAAGTCAGCTTTAATTATAAACGGATTGTTTTTATTAGCAATTTTGATATTGGATATCTGCTATATCATATTTGATGGTATAGTGCTAAAGAGTATCGCGAGCCTATGCTTCTTTGCACTTGGTGTAATTAATCTGATCATGGCGATCAAAATGAAAACAAACAAATTAAAATTTTCTATACTATTATTAGTCGGTCTATTCTTTGCGATGATGGGAGATATTATCCTAGAGATTCATTTTATCTCAGGGGCGGTTTTCTTTGCAATTGGACATATATTTTTCTTCATTTCATTTTGCTTCATTCAGCGATTCAAATGGATAGATCTAGCATATGGGCTCATCATATTTGTACCTTCATGCTTAGTGATCACTCTATTGCCATGCTTTGATTTTGGTGGCGTACTTATGGAAGTAGTGGCAGTGGTATATGCTCTCATCATCTCACTGATGGTAGGCAAGGCTATCTCGAATTTGATTCGTAACTACACTAATGCAAATCTCATCATATTGATCGGTAGCATACTTTTCTTCTTCTCAGATTTGATGCTTTTATTCAATGTGTTTGCCGACATATCGAGTGCGTTTGGAGTACTTTGTTTGATCACATATTATCCAGCAGAGTTTTTACTCGCATTCTCAATACTTTATTCTACACTAAGGAGTATCAAATATGAAGATAGTAAAGAGTAAACTCACTAGATTAATTTTCCGCACTATCTATTGCACTCTCGCCATTATCGCTATCATGGGAAGCCTTGGATATTTTGATGCGAGTTTCAACACCACTTTTTATGTCTACTATACAAACTTAAGCAACTATATCTGCATTGGACTGATGTTTGCATGCCTTATATTTGATATCAAATATTTCAATACGGACAGAGAAAAAGATGTCTCACCGAAATTTAAATTCATGTCTATGATCATGATACTAGTGACATTTTTGGTCTACAATATTTTATTGGCAAAAGATTATACAGTGAAAGAATATTTTACTTCTATATCAAACTTATTAAACCATGTAATATTGCCGGTAATGTTTATACTTGATTGGATCCTATTCTATACTCATGGCAAGACAAAGTGGTATTATCCATTGCTGTGTCTCATCATGCCGCTCATATATGTAGTATATATTCTTATTAGAGCAGGCATTCTCAAAGCGATCGGTCACTCAAATACACTTTTATATCCATACTTTTTCCTAGATTTAGATACCTTAGGAGTGGGAGGGTTCATTGGTTGGATAGTGGCACTCGTGCTGATATTTGTAGCGATAGGTTATCTATTTTATCTTGCTGATAGGTTTGCTTTTAGAAAAAAGTTAAATCAAAATACAAAAATA
>CALWFA010000051.1 GCA_944377465.1 uncultured Clostridia bacterium | reverse complement strand
AAATTCGTCATCAATAGTGATGCCCATACGCCTAAGCGTGTAGGTGACTGTCATCTGGGACTAGAAGCTGCATTGCGACTAAGATTGCCAGATAGTGCGATAGTAAATTATAACGATCTACCTAAATTTAAGAAAGAAAAACGCAAGAAAAGGAGTTGAAAAAATGATTGACAGCAAAGCACAAATACTGAAGACCATACCTGCGAACTCGTGTTGTAGTCACGCATTTATAAATGTTTTGCTGTATTCATGCGGATCTATAGACATTAAGCAGTCTAATATATTCATCTCCGCAGATCTAGATGTCCTCGAAAAGACGAAGAAAATACTATTTAACTTCTACCCCGACATAGATATTATGGCATGGGAGCATTTTTTGCTACTAAAAGGTAATATCTATAATCTATTAGTGGATAGCAATATAGAGCAAAATGGAGACTGTCATCTAGAATATTTTTCAAGTGAGTGTGATAGGCTCACTATTTTAAAAAGTTTTTATATCCTAAATGGGAATTTCTATTTCAATCAGGACAATAATAAAAATTCTACTGGTTATAGCCTAGAGATCATCATAAAAGATGAAGCTATAGCAGATATCGTGAAAAAAATATTTGATGACTTTGGCTTCAAACTAAAGAAAATCAAGAGAAAGCAATATTTCGTATTATACACAAAAAACAGCGCTATAATATGTGATATTTTCGTAAAATTAGGTGCCGTGTCTACTGCTTTGGACATTCAAAACAATCTCGCTATTCGCGAAATGAGAAATAATGTCAATAGGCAAAATAATTGCTTTGAATCCAATCTGGACAAGACTATAAATGCCAGCAGTGAGCAATTAAAAGCAATCTCATATATCATCGATAATTATTCGCTAGACTATCTAGATGAGAGTCTGAAAGCCGTCGCTCTCGCTAGACTCGCGAATCCTGAAGTATCACTAAGTGCTCTAGCGACTCTTTTGGACAACAGCTTGAGCCGAGCGGGTATAAAATATAGACTAGATAAAATAATCAGCATATACAAGAAACTAAAAGGAGATAAAGAATGAAACCATTCGTCCATCTGCATGTCCACACCGAATATTCGCTATTAGATGGTGCTGCCAGAATCGAAAAATTAGCTAAATTAGCTAAAGAATATGAAATGCCTGCTGTGGCGATCACTGATCATGGCAATATGTATGGCGCTATTCATTTTTTCAATGCTTGTCAAAAAGCGGGTGTAAAACCTATATTTGGCACTGAATTTTATGTGGCTGACGATCTGACAGTAAAGACCGGTAAGACCAAGCTATCTCACTTGATCATATTAGCAAAGGACGAACAAGGATATAATAACTTGTGCAAGCTAAATTCTATCGCATTTAGGGACGGGTATTATTACAAGCCTAGAATAGACTACCCTACTCTAGAAAAATATCACGAGGGGCTAGTATGTCTATCCGCTTGTCTCGCCGGTGATATACCAAAGCTAATAGTACAAGAACAGTACAATAAAGCTGAAGAATTGATACTATGGTTCAAACGCGTATTCGGCGACGACTTTTATCTAGAAATGCAACACAATGGTATTGCTGAACAAGAGATTGTGAACGATAAATTGCGTGAATTTTCTAAGAAATTAGGTGTAAAATTAGTCGCTACAAACGATGTACATTATCTCTTTAAAGAAGATGCGGAAATGCAAGATGTATTGATGTGCGTAGCGATGCAAAAGTCTGTCGACGACCCTGATAGACTAAAATTCCCTACTGACGAACTGTATTTCAAGACTTATGATCAGATGCTGGCAGGATTTCCTAATGACGAAGAGGCACTGGCAAATACTCTGGAGATCGCTGATAAATGTAATTATTCCTTCACTGAATACGACAAAGGTATCTATCACTTCCCTAGCTATGAGCCAGAGGGCGGTTATAACGACAAAGTCGGCAGGACTCCAAAAGAGTATCTACTAAACATTGTAGATGCAGGCGTTCAGAAAAAATATGGTGGATATACTGACACTATCAGACAGCGTCGAGATATGGAGATTTCCGTCATAGAGAAACAGGGCTTCATCGAATACTTTTTGATCGTGTGGGACTACATCAATGCAGCAAGAAACATGGGCATCTCCGTAGGTCCCGGTCGTGGCTCAGGCGCGGGCTCTCTAGTCGCGTATACTATGGGTATTACGAATATCGACCCTTTAAAGTTCGATCTATATTTTGAAAGATTTTTAAATACAGAGCGTGTATCAGCACCAGATTTTGATGTGGACTTTGAAGATGTCAGGCGCGAAGAAGTAATAGACTATGTATCTAAAAAATATGGAAAAAATAGAGTCATCCGTATCATTACTTTCGGCACTATGAAAGCAAAAAACGCTATCAAAGATGTAGGTCGAGCTCTGAGAGTGCCCTACTCCGTGTGCGACAGGATCACAAAACTGATCCCTATGTACAAATCTCCAATTATTCCTAAATGTTTTGGTTTCCATGTACCGAAAGAAGGAGATCCAGATTTCGGCACAGTATATGCAATCCCTGAGCTAGTAGAGATGTATAATAATGACCCACAGATCAAAAAAGTGATTGACATCGCTATGAAAGTCGAGAATTTCCCTAGGCAAAGCTCTATCCACCCTTGTGGCGTGATAATAGGAGCAGATCGACTGGACAATTATGTCCCGCTTAGCCGAAACGCAGATATCATCTCCACACAATATGAAGGTGCCGACATGGAAAAATTAGGTCATCTAAAAATGGATTTTTTAGCTTTGACCAACTTAAGCGATATCAAGGGAGCTATCAAGCTCGTCAAAAATAATTACGGCATAGATATAGACTTTGATAAATGCAATTATGATGATCCTAATGTATTCAAGCTGATATCCACTGGAGATACCGACGGAATCTTCCAGATAGAATCTGCGGGGTTTAAAAAGTTCTTGAAGGAATTACAGCCAACCTGCATAGAAGATATCGTCGCTGCCGTGTCACTCTTCCGACCTGGTCCTATGGCTTATATCCCAGTCTATGTGCACAACAAGCACCACCCAGAAGATACTACCTATGACCACCCTCTACTCGAGCCTATCCTGAATGTCACATACGGCGTCATAGTCTATCAGGAGCAGGTCATGAGAATATGTCAAAACCTAGCAGGATTTAGCCTAGGACAAGCAGACATGATCAGGCGTGCCATGGGTAAGAAAAAGATCAAAGACCTGATGAGCTGGAAAGATTCCTTCCTATACGGGCACGAGGCATATACTGACAATCACGGGAAATACAACCCAGCTATCATAGGTGCTTGCAATAACGGCGTCAGTCAAGAAGTGGCAGAAAAGATATGGAAGGACATGGAGGCGTTTGCTTCTTACGCGTTTAATAAATCACACGCGGCCGCCTACTCTCTCGTCACCTATCAGACAGCATATCTCAAATGCTATTATCCACTCGAATTCATCACCGCTATCCTAAACAATAAATTCACAAAACCTGATAAACTAAAATATTACATTGCATACGCAAAGAATCAAAAAATCGAAATATTACCACCTGACATAAATCTGAGCAACACATATTTTGACACCGATGGTAAGACCATTCGCTATGGTCTAGCTGCTCTCAAAAATGTAGGTATAGGCGTAATAGACGATATCATCCGTGAGCGCAATGAAAATGGCAAATATAAAGATCTGTCAGACTTCATCAATAGATCAAATGTACAGGCTCTGAACAAGCGATGTATCGAATCTTTGATCAAAGCGGGAGCATTCGATTGTTTCGGTAGACCGCGTAGCCAGCTAATGGCTGTATATAGCATTATGGTAGACCGTGCTCTCGAGCGAAAGAAAAAGTCTATGAATGGTCAAATGGACTTATTCGGAGACATTCTGGAAGATACTAAACTGATAGAAGAAAATGAATATCCAAAGATCAATGAATATGTCACTCAGATCAAACTGCAATACGAAAAAGAGATCGCTGGTACTTATCTATCCGGTCATCCACTAGACGACTATCGTGATATAGTGAAAGATTTTACCTTTAATTCGTCTATGATACCTAGTGAAGACCTTGATGAAAGCGAATTAGAGGACAGTCAAACTGATGAAAAAATTATGGTCGACTATGAAAACACCACAGATCTATACAACGGACTAAAAAATGGTGATACAGTCACTTGCGGAGGAGTAATCTCAGACTTCAATGTAAAGACTACCAAAACTGGTGCACGCATGGCATTTGTCACCATAGAAGATCTTACAGGCAATTTTGAAGCAGTACTTTTCAGCAAAGCATATGAGAAATACAAAGATCTCTTAGCTAAAGACGCTCTAGTAGCTATCAAAGGCAAATTTTCTATAAGAGACGGCAGGAGACCTTCGATAATGGTAGATAATATCGAATTGATGTCCAATGAACCTTCCACTGATACTACTGACGAACATGAAGAAGTGGTAGAAATAGCAAAACCTAAAAAATTGTGGCTTAAATACAATGTAAACGACGGTATCTTGCACGATACAGTAATGAAGATATTGTCCTCTTACAATGGTATAGATCAAGTATATATCATAGATAAGGCAACCAACAAAGCATACAAGACAAACTATACCGTCACCATTAGAGATAGTCTCAAATTTGAATTATATGCAATCATTGACAAAGATGATATCTTTATCCAAAATATAAATTAAAAATCCACCAATAAATGAAGTGAATCGCAATGTATTACTTCATTACTTGGTGGCTTTATGATATAAAAATCTTATCCTCTAGTACGACGGATAAGATTTCATTTTTTTACATTAAATCATTTTTGCTTAATCCTGATAATTTCTATTTTTACTCCCGACT
>CALWFA010000050.1 GCA_944377465.1 uncultured Clostridia bacterium | reverse complement strand
TCGAGTAGACCTATATCCGCATTGATATCTAATTCTACAGTAGGGGCATTATCTTTATTGATACTATTAGAAGCAAATAGGTTAGCACTCATCATCTCGGCTTCGCGTGCGTCATCTTCACCGCGCACAAACTTCGTGATTTCGTACGATAGACGCTTCTTGCTAGCCACGATATCCGATCTAATCATCTCGCGCACTTCATTCATCGGTATGTCTGTAAATAGGGCAAACATCATCTCTACGCATGCATCAGGTGTCTGATAGATGCCTTGATAGAAGTCATAGGCAGATATCTTGTCACGATCTATCCAGATAGCGCCCTTTTCGGTCTTGCCCATTTTTTTGCCTTCTGGAGTGAGTAGGAGTGGGTTAGTAGCACCTATCATTGTACGGTTTTTACCATCTATGAAATTCATCTTTCGACCAAGCTCGCTACCTGCTACGATATTTCCCCATTGATCAGCACCTCCCCATTGAAGTACGCAATTATATTCTTTGTTTAGGTATAGGAAATCATATGCCTGCATCAGCATATATCCCATCTCGAAGAAAGTGAGACCACCTTCTTCCATACGCTTTGCATAGATTTCGTTTGAGATCATCTTGTTGATATTAAAATGGACACCGACATCCCGCATGAAATCTACATAGTCATATCCCTTAAACCAATCTGCATTATTTACAATAATGGCGGGATTGTCACCGTCGAAGCGCAGGAATTTGCTATACGCGCGCTTGATACCTTCAATATTGTGCAGTAGTTGCTCTTTTGTCAGCATTGGACGCATATCTGTCTTGCCAGTAGGATCACCGATGGCGGCAGTAGCACCACCGACCAGGATGATCACTCTGTGCCCAGCCTGCTGAAATCTCCTAAGTATAGTGCAAGGCACGCAGTGACCGATATGCAGGCTGTCTGCTGTCGGATCAGTACCTGTATAGATAGTAATTTTTTCTTCATCTAATAGTTTTTTTAGCAACGGCTCGTCTGTCGTCTGATACAATAAGCCCCTGTCTTTCAAAGTCTCAAATAAAGTCATATATTTCACCTTTTAATTATCTAGAATTCCATAGATCAGATATCCAGTTTTGGATCAGATCGCCTTCGATTACATATTTTCCTATGAATTTGTCCGTCTCATTGTAGATCACGCGCTCTACATGAGTGTTGTCTTGTATGAGCGGAGTGATAGTATTGTTCACTGCAGGCACTAGGGATAGTGCTACTAAGATACCATTCAAGATTATGATCACACATCCAGCTTTCAATACTCCTAATACTAGTCCGAGTATCTTATTTAAAGTGCCGAGTATGCGAGTGTCCGCAATCTTGTCAAATAGTTTATTTAGAAGCGCGATGACTATCTTCAGTACGATAAATACGAGTATTCCAGCGATGATGACCATGCATATCTGACCTAGAGAAGCACCTACTAGCGAGCCGATCGTGCGTGTCTCATTCGCTACATCAATGTTTGTATTGGAAAGTACGACTTTGATCAGCTGAGACAGCATTCCGTTTAGATCGCTAGGTAGACTAGCGATGATGTCCTCTTTGCTCTCAAAGCTATTGATCGCTTGAGAAAAGAATTCATTTGTACTATTTAGCCCACTAGTGATCTTGTCGCCTATGAGAGAAGAAAAATCATAGATTCCATTGATCCAGCCTGCCACATATTTAGCAGTGAAGATAGCTATCACGATGCACACGACCCAGCTAAATAAAGATATAAATGATTTTAAAAATCCCTTTCGAAATCCAATGATACCAAATATTACTATAGATGCCACGATTAATACATCGATAATTAGTCCAATAGTAGCCATCATAATCATTTCTCCTTATGAAATTTTAGCATAATGAAATCGTTTTGTAAAGTATTTTGATATCGTGGAGAGATTGTAGAAAAATAAATTTTCGTTATTGTATTTTATTATTTTTCTGCTTTAGATCATGAAAATCATACTGATTGAGTAGAGTCTATCTAGCGGTCAAAATCATGCAAGTCTTTTATGTACCTAGGCGAATGATAGTGAAAAGAATCTTTAATAGCAAATATAGGATGATTTGGAGCTTTTTGCACTGAGAAGAATATGATTTAGTTGACTACTCAACTATATTCTGATATAATAAAAGCCATTGATAAATATTTGTCTGAGTCGATAAATCTTACATAATAGGAAAATATAAGTATTATTCATTCAAATTATTTGTTAATATTTTTAAAGTATGATATAATATAAGTTACTGAGGTGTATATGGAGAAAAAGAAAAATAATACTTGGAAATCAGTCTTATTGTTCCTTATTGGTATCGCTCTAATAGTGGCATTGATTTATGTAGTAGTAGGGCGCAATAATAGTGACAAAGAGATTAGTTATACAGAGTTTCAGCAGATGGTAGAGTTGGGTGAAGTGGCTGAAATCGATGTGTATGGCTATACCGTTCGTATTAGGAAAGTAGACGGTGTGGCGGAGAATCGCTTCCCGAACGAAGTGGATGCATATTGCTCATTTATGAGTGTAGATAGCCTGATCGCATTTATTGATAGTCATAATGCTGGCATCTTAGAGGGCGGACTGACAGAGGGAGAGGTCCTCATTGAAGCAAATTATTCGTACGAATCACAGTCTTGGCTATCTAGCATGCTACCATATTTAAATATCATCTTGATAGTCATCATTGGCTTTATATTATTTAAGGCAATGACAGGCAATAGCAAGGGCTTTGGCTTCGGCAAGAGCAAAGCGAGATTAGTGGTGTCTTCTAATGTGAAATTTGCAGATGTAGCAGGTGCGGAAGAAGAAAAGCAGGAATTGAAAGAGATCGTAGAATTTCTGAAAAATCCTAGCAGATTCACCGAGCTGGGCGCGCGTATCCCTAAAGGTGTGTTATTGGTAGGTCAGCCAGGTACAGGTAAGACCTTGCTCGCGAAGGCAGTGGCAGGTGAGAGTAAGGTGCCTTTCTTTAGTATTTCAGGTAGTGATTTCGTAGAGCTATATGTGGGTGTGGGTGCTAGCCGTGTGCGTGACCTTTTCGAGAGCGCAAAGGCGAGTGCTCCATGTATCGTATTTATCGATGAGATCGATGCAGTGGGCAGACAGCGTGGCGCAGGTCTCGGTGGCGGAAATGATGAAAGAGAGCAGACTCTAAATCAACTTTTAGTAGAGATGGACGGTTTTGAGTCAAATAGCGGTATTATAGTGCTCGCTGCGACTAATAGAGCAGATGTATTGGATCCAGCTCTCACTCGTCCTGGCCGTTTTGACAGACAAATATATGTACATTTGCCAGATGTGAAAGGCAGAGAAGAGATCATTAAAGTGCATGCTAAAAATAAACCTCTCAGCGAAGATGTGGATATCAAGCGTATAGCACGACTTACTAGCGGACTCGCTGGTGCTGATATAGAAAATATTTTAAACGAAGCAGCATTATTGACCGCGCGTGACAATAGATACAAGATCACCATGATCGATATTCAAGAGGGTATCAACAAAGTACTGATGGGTCCAAAGAAAGTATCTAGAATCATCACAGAGCAAGACAAGCGGATCACCGCATTCCATGAGGCTGGACATGCGATCGTCGCTGAGAGCCTGCCGAATTGTGATAATGTGCAGGAGATTTCAGTAGTGCCACGCGGTATGGCTGGTGGATACACTTTGACCTTTGACGAGAAAGACAGGACTCACATGACTAAGCAAAAGCTCCTTGACTCTATCACCATGATGTTGGGTGGTAGGACAGCAGAAGAGCTGATGCTAGAAGATATCACTACAGGTGCTTCGAATGATATCGAGCGTGCTACTAAGCTCGCTAGAAAGATGGTGGCAGAATGGGGCATGTCAGACAGCCTTGGACTGATCAGTTTCGGCGAAGGAGAAGAGATCTTCGTCGGTCGTGATTATCAGCGTCAGGTGCCTTATAGTCAAGAGCTGGCTAGCAAGATAGATGCAGAGGTCAAGAGTATAATAGATACAGCACATAAGCGTGCCTTAGATATTCTCTCAAAGAAAAAAGATGTCTTAGATAAGGTAGAGCGCATTTTATTAGACAAAGAGACCATCTATAGAGAAGAGTTTGAAATGCTATTCAATGGCGCGAGTGTGGAAGATGTCGAGATCGCTATAGACAAGAAAGAGCAGGAAAAACGCGAATATCAAGAGCGTGCTAAGCGTGAAGCACTAGAAGAGAAAAAGACACGCGAGATCAAGACTAGGATCGAAAATGCTGAAGCTTTAGCTCGAGTAGGTGTAATAACTAAGCAAGATTTGGAAAACATAAAGAAAGAAGCAGAAAAAGAGCTCGAGAATATAAATAAAATGATAGACGCATTAGATCACAAAAAGTCGGGAGAGGTAAAAGCAGAATCGACAGAGGCTCCTAAGGCTAACGATAATGAAAATGAAGCAAAAACTAGTCATGAAGAAGTGAAAAAAGCGGATCCGAAGACAGCCGGAGAAGAGACAAACGCAGGGCATAAGGAAAAGGCTGAAAAGCAGGACAAAACCAAAACGGGCGAAGCTAAAGACGAGAAAAAAGATAAATAATTAGTTGATTTTATTTGAATATTAGTGTAGAATAATATAGGAGAAAATTTATGGCAAAAAAGATTACAGCGATAGTTAGTTTATCAATCATCGGTATATTAATCCTTGCTACTATCATTATGGCAAATGTAGATGTCAATCACAAGATTAATTGTGCTGATCCAAACTATATTTATGTGCAATATGGTAGTGGCACTTCGCAATATATAAGTGGTGATGATGATATCTACAGTGGGATTTTAGATAGGATCAACAATGCTAGCAAGGAATCGAGTCTAAATGCATTATTTGCAGGTACGATCAATGACACTCCACAGGTAGTGACTAGATCTACTACAGGCAGTGGGTACAATCCATATAGCAATTCTAGTGCATTCTATATCACATTCAACTATAATGATGCACAGAAAGTAAAAGTTGGCAATAAAGATTATGTAGATTCTTCTAATGAGAATTATTATTACAAAGCTTTGGTATTTGAAGTGACAGCGAATGAAGGTATGCAGACTGTGAAAGTGTATATCATTCCGTATTATCAGAATGGT
>CALWFA010000049.1 GCA_944377465.1 uncultured Clostridia bacterium | reverse complement strand
AATAGATTAGAGTAACATTAAAATTTTCATTATGAGATTAAAAGACACAGCATTACTACAAATATATATATTAATTATTTAGGTTTATTCTTTTATACGATCTATGTTTTTCAATCTCTATACGATTATTTTATGCTTAGTTTAGACAAAAATCTTGTCATTAATTAAAATATCATATAATAAAAAAATAAAATTTGTCGAAAATAATGCAAATTAATATCATTTTTAAGTGTATTTGATCTAAATTTTAAAATTTTTAATAAAAAACCACAGTCCAACTGTGGCTTTTACTATTCATTAATATTTAAGCAAGCGTGATTTGATGTCATTTACTAGCGTCCTGATATGTGGGTTGATCTTTACTTGCTTACTGATCTTGTCTCTAGCGTGCATGATAGTCGTATGATCTCTGCCCCCAAATAATTCACCTATCGCTTTTAAAGGGATACTGAGCATATCATCTATCAAATAGACACATAATTGTCTCGGCTCTACTATCTCTTTATTCTTTTTCTTCCCGATCAGATCATCTCTACTTACTTTAAAGAAATCACACACCGTATTCATTATCTTTTCAGCATCTAGATTGGTCTTTTCTGTCTCACCATAGTCCTTTAAAGCTTCATATGCATCTTCCATAGAGGCATGTGTCTTGTTTTGCAGGCTAGAATAGAATACTACTTTTGACAATATTCCTTCCATATCTCTTATATTCGTATTCGTCTTTTGTGCTATGAAATCTACTACATCTTCATCTACGAGATACCCTTCTTGACTGCATTTTTTCTTTATGATCGCCACTTTGGTCTCATAATCAGGCTCCTGAATGTCCTGAATCAGTCCGCTAGAGAATCTACTACGAAGGCGCTCTTCTAGCGAACTCATCTCTTTCGGTGGCCTATCACTCGCGATGATTATTTGTTTATTGTTCTGATATAGATCATTGAATGTATGGAAGAATTCTTCCTGAATACCCATTTTATTGCTGATAAACTGAATATCATCTATCATCAATACATCTACGCTACGATATTTGTCTCTAAAATCGAGATTTGACTTGTCCTTTCCTTTTCTGATCGAATCTACATAATCATTAGTAAATTTTTCACAAGTCACATACAATACATTGAGCTCTGGATTGTGCTCACTTAGATAATTTCCCACCGCGTGCAACAAGTGAGTCTTACCTAATCCTACTCCACCATATATGAATAATGGATTAAACTTTTCGCTAGGATGCTCAGCCACACTTTGCATCGCTGCACATACCACTTGATTTGATTTTCCTACTACAAAGTTTTCAAAGGTGTATTTTTTATTGAATTTTGATTTATTTACTCGTTCGGTCTCTATCTTTTCTATCTCTTCTTCTTGCTTTCGTATCATGTCCTCATATTCTTGATTGTCCGTGATGCGTACAAATGTGTATGGGGTAAACTCTTGACGAACACATTTGGTAATTTTTTCAAATATACCAGGCTGATTCACTTGATTTTTAGCAGTCACGCTAGGTGCGAGGAGTATCAATTCATCATTTCCATATTGTACAGGGGTCAAAGTGTTTATCCACAGGTCAAATGTCACAGCGGTGACTTCGTTTTCAAGTTTGTTTAATACCTTTTTCCATTGTTCTAGTAAAAACATACCCTATCTCCTATGCTATAACTATATTATACTAAATATAGGGCAAAATGTCAATGAGTGTGGACAAAGTTTATAAAACGCACCCGCTCTGTGTATCACAAAATATGGTTGTCCACACCGAAATTACGGTTATCAACATTAGTGTGCACATAGTTAGACACATTTAATGTGGAAAAAAATTGTATTATTTTGTCGAAATTAAGATGAAACACCACCATATATTGTAAATTTTTCAGTTATCCACTTTTCCACCAACCCTAATACAAAAACCACTATCAAAAAATAAATAAAAAATATAAAAAAATCAGCGTGTGCATGATCGTGTATATGCGCGCTAATCTACTATATTATAGTATTTTGTTTAATTATATAGGGGTAAATTTTTGATAAAAAAATTTTCAAAAAAATTTCAAAAAATTTGACATATTCGCTTGCTTTTTTGTGTATAGTGGTGTTATGATATAGGTGATGAATCAGGGGAAATACACACTTAAGGAGAAATATGAGGTTTAAATGTGACGGGCTAGAGCTGAGCGAAGCGATAGCCATAGTATCTAAAGCAATTAGTAATCGCACGACTTCACAAATACTAGAGGGTATAAAGGTGGTGGCAGGTGAGGACAAGCTAGTCTTGACTGCGACCGATCTCGAGATGAGTATTGTGAAGACTATACGAGCAGAAGTCTTTTCTAGTGGAGAGACGGTAGTGCCGGGTAGACTGTTCGGTGAGTACATAAAGAAGCTGACAAACGAGCAGATCGAGTGTGAGCTGAATGAAAAGAATCAGCTAAAGATCTCATACACAGATAGCGAAGGCGTATTGCAATGTATGGAGATCAGTGAGTTCCCTGACATCAAAGAAGTGGAAAAAGACAATTATTTTGAGATCAAGAATGAAGATTTTAAGAGCCTTATCAACAATGTCTACTATGCAGTGGCGCAAGATGATAGTAGACCGATATTAAAGGGCATCCTTTTAGAGACTAATAAAAATAGCATCAAAGCAGTGGCTGTGGACGGCTGTAGGCTGAGTATTTCTAATAAGATACTCACTATGTCTACTGCTGACTTTAAGATCATAGTACCAGGCAGAAATTTGAATGAAATAGTGAAAATGCTCGAGTCAGAAGGCAGTGTCAAAGTCTATATTCATTCAAACAATATAATGGTGGATCTAGGGGATACTGTGGTGGTGAATAGACTGATAGATGGTCAGTTTATAAACTATCGTCAGATCGTGCCTAAAGATTTTTCGACAGTGGTCACTATAAATAAAGAGCAGTTAGAAGACGCTATTGATCGTGCGAGTGTACTCTCTAGGATAGATAAAAATAATCTCGTGAAGTTTGATATCAAAGAGAAGAATCTCATGCTGACCTCAAATAGTGAGATAGGAAACACTAAGGAAAATATTACAGTAGGAGTGAAAGGAAACGATCTCAATATCTCGTTTAATTCTAAATATTTTAGCGATTGCCTGCGTGTAATAGATAATCCATATGTGAAGATGAATTTCAATAGTCAGATTCAGCCATGCGTGATCACTCCATGTGAAGGGGATGATTTTATCTTCTTGATATTGCCAGTAAAGGCAAGATAAATATGACTCTCGGTCGAGCGAAATAAATATTTTATATATAAATAATTAATTAAAATATTAATTAAAATATTAATTAAATAATTTATATTAATAAATACAAAAATAATTATAAATAAAAATATGCTATCGTTCTATTTTAGGGCGATAGTTTATTATTTTATAGTATTTTATCGATTTTTCTATAATTTTTATTTTTATATTATTTTATATGAAAAAATACGAAAAATAAAAAATATATCGAAATTTTTAGACAAATAAAAAAACTAATAAAAAATAGAAAACGCATATAGTTTAGATCAATAAATTTCAAGATGTGTGATTTTCATAAAAAATACTAGACTAAAATTAAAAACAAATATGGGTCAAATTGATCTGTATTTGTTTTTTGATAATTAATATAAAGATTTCAATAAAAAAGGAAGATAAGATGAAAAATATCAGAAGATTTCTAATAGATGATGAAAATCTAGATAAACTCTTTCCACTAATAGAGGGGATACCTTGCGAGAGGATAGAGATAGCCTATCTCAGCATTGGAGCGGTAGAAGAAAAACTAGTACGCACGAATGATCGGTGTATGCGATATATAAAATTATGTGACGATAGAGTGAGAGATCTAATGAGAGAAAAATTTTCAGAAAAGCTGAGTATCACACAGTACGAAAGATTAAAACGAAGACATATCGGTCACATTTTAGAAAAGGAAAGATATACGATAGGTCTAGCAAAGGGTGTGATAGCACGGGTGGATCTATATTCGGGAAGACTCACCGGACTAAATGTCATCACTATCGAATGGGAGAATAAAATAGGATCATATAGTTTTATACCTTTTGACTTTTTCTCACGCGAGATTATGAATAATGAAAATTTCACTCAAAAGCTAGCTATGTCTAAAGAAAGACTTGACCTATCAATGCTTTGAGATTTTTAGATTTTAAATGGAAATAAAAGCGATTTGCTTGCAGTCTCGTAATTAAAAATTCCTTTATCGTTCATTTTGCCTTTTGAACCTAACTTTATAATGAATATAAATATGAATATAAATAATGATTTTGATGCTAGATCAAGTTGAAATTATAGATTTGGATGATTTGATATAAGACAAAATTTATATAGTTTATACCATATTTAGATTTATCGCTGAAAGACGAAGGGTATAATTTGACTCATCTAAAACTTTGTCGAGAAGGTGAATAATATTTTAACTATGATCAAGTATAAAAATGAAATCTAGTATGAAAGCCTAAAAATATAATTCTTAAAATTATTTTCATTTAGCCCTTGATTATTTTGTTTAGTTGAGATATAATAGAAAAGTATTTTAATATCATAGGGATTCGTTATCATAGGGGATCAGCTCGATAGAGACAGACCAATGACACGATATATGATAGACTAATATAAGTAATAAAAAGGAATAGATATGGAAATAAAGAGAAAATTTTTAATTGAACAAGATGATGATTTTATGAAAGCTCTACTGACAGGTAAAGAAAGCTATGACATTGAGCTAGTATTCATAAAGACTGGTTATATTGAGGAGACTATCCAGCGAAAGACAGATCTGAATACAAAGGATGTCAAATATTTGCACACCATTAAGATAAAAAAGAACCGCTTGTCAGATCTAGTGAGAGAGAAGATAGTCAATGATATCAGTGAAGTGGACTTTAGTAAATATAAAGTATTGCAGATAGGAGATGTCGTGCATAAAGTCCGATATATCATACCTAATGGAAAGAATAATATTGAAGTAAGCATATATCAATACGGTCTCGCTGGACTGAGTGTAGCGGAAGTAAAATTTAGAAACGAGAAGGAAGCTAAAGCCTTCGAGATACCTGCCTATTTTGGAGAAGAGATCACTGACAATAAAGAATACAAGAATAGTAGC
>CALWFA010000048.1 GCA_944377465.1 uncultured Clostridia bacterium | reverse complement strand
ACTACGCTAGTAGAAGGATCATTAGGTGAATTGTCACTATTGATCATACCACCCACATTACCTATCTGACCTGATGCTACATTCTTATTACCTGATAGATAAGCATTCGTGCTCGAATTCATTATGACCACACCATAGCCATTGTCATTCGTCTGAGCACTACTACTGCCTACTATTCCCGCTACAGAGTTTGTCCCAATGATATCAGCAGCTAAAGTAAATGTCGTATCAAGATGTGTATAATCCCATCTATAGCTATATACTGAGCAACAACTAAACAATCCACGATCTGACCAGCCAGCTATACCACCTATATATATGTTTCCGCTGATTCCATACGAACTATTCGGCAGTATCTGATAGTCACAATTATAATACGATCCGCCGATATCATAGCCTACTATGCCACCTATGTAGTTATTACCTGTCAGTACTACCGATGATACGACATTAGTCAGCGTATACTCACTGTCGACGATATCTACGCTATCGATATATGCCCCGCTAGCATTTAGATTGATCGTCACATTAGATGGTACACTTTCATTTCTGCCTATCACACCGCCCACATTATTCGTGTTCGAGCTGATCGAGCCCGTCACATATGCATTAGCTATCGAGCCATTCAATCCATTATATCCGACCAACCCACCTATTTGCGAGTTTGCATTCAGATTCGCCACGATATTTATAGACGCCATAGCTCCGCCGTCTAAGATATATACAGATAGATCCACTGTAGTCTGATCCTGACTGTCATCTGTGTCGTCAGCGTCGTAGCATCCTACAATCACTCCCATATTCTCGCCGATCAAACCACCAAAAGATACTACTGCTGTACCGCTCATCGTCAGATTGCCCGTACTTCCGATAATAGTATCCGAATTATATTCGATATATCCCTCATTTTCAGCCACCAGACCGCCAAACACGACATCTTGGCTATTATTGAGCGATGTATTACCCGAGATATTTACTGATACATTAGTAAGCGTACCTATGTTTCGATCAAACACACCTAATCTCAATGAATCAGTAGTGGAGACTGAATAGGCATAATTCACTACAAAATTGACATTTTCAATAGTACCAGAGAAATTTGAAAATAGATTTCTCACATCATTAGTTAAGGTAAATCCATATAATGAATATATATAATCTACACCATTCACAGAATGAGAAGTGATCGTACCAGAGAAATTTGATATCGTATGCAATGCAGTGCTCGTATCTGTGATATCCACATTTGTCATCAATCTATAATGTGCGTCTAGACTTTCCTCATTTAGATCTATATCCCAGAAATCATTGGCATCATTGATGATATAAGGATTAGTTGCCGAACCGTCAGTCAGATACAGAGTAATCACAAAATATGCGTTCTTATAGCTGATTTCTTCATTACCATCCATTAAGAAATCTTGAATATTATCAAATCCCTGTGTGCTAGAGTTGATCTCATAAATGAGCGCGTCTCTAGCAAATATGATGATATTTAATTCGCTTGCTAGATTAGTAGTGCCCGCAGTGATAGTCTTTGTGATATTATCCACTGTCACGGCTCTAGATTGATTACCAAAATTATCGGCGACCACTATGAAAACATCTTCATTAGTCACATCCCCAAGGCTAGAATAATTCCTAGCTTCTATCTGTACAGACTCTCCTGCCTTGAGATCCAAATAATAATTTTCATTATTATCATCAGTCTTATTTAATTCGCTCAATATTTGTATGCTCTCTGTGACTATAGAATTTCGCACTGTGATACGCGTGCTCAATAATATTTCCGTCCTAAACTGCATACTCCTAGCATAGACAGTAAACACAAGTGAGTCTATCTGAATATTATTAAAGCGCAAAGTGATTGAATTTGAAGTGACAGCTATAGTATCCACAAAGCTTGCTATCGACTCATCTGAAATATACCATTCCACTTTATAATTTGTCTCACTTCCACCAGTAGTATAGTCATTACCTATTATAGACTTGTCGACATCTTGGATATATTCCCATAGGCTAGCATCTGTCAGATTTAGCTCTAGATGTGCTATTGACTGGTCAGCATAGTAGACTCCTAGGCTAGAAGCTGTATATCTATCTCCAGGTGCAACGATAGACATATCATTAGAATTTATCTGATTATAGACATAGAAACTTATAGATACGCTGACGCTACGCCCTTCGCTAATCGGCGTAATTATATTAGCATAATCTTGTACTGTTAGTATTATATCTAGTCTAATATAAAACGGCTGATTATCTAAACTTGTGCCCCTATTGAATCTGAGCTGTACAGAATTTTCTGCATTTTCTACTGTGATATAGTTATTTACATTTTCATTTGTTATATCCAATGCTGAGCCTTCATCTGCGAAAAGTGAAGGTGTGTATGTATAATTCCGCACATAGCGATTCTGATTATCTCCCCATGTGAAAATGCTATCTAGTACGACATTTAGATCAGTCTCTTGCTGTGATGCTACTATATAGTCAGACTTATAGTTTTCATATTCATATTCGCCACTGATCTCATCATAGTTTTTGAATAAACTATCATTTTCATCGATATCCAGATAGATATCCTCACTTTCCATACGCTCATACACTAGGCAGTTGAGTACTTTTTGATATCCATTTGCATGAGTGAATGTAATGGTATAATTCCCAATATCTGTATCTTGTCTAAACACTAGCAATATCGCATTATTGATAGTGACCCCGCTCTGCAGATTAAATGAATATGTGATTTGTGTCTCACCTGCTATTTCAATGAGCTCACCTGCGGGATCGAGCTTGTCCTTACCATTGTCATCTGTAGATGAATTGTATTGTTTTAATGTTAGAGGATTGTCTCTACCTCCTGTCACCGTGACCTCAAACTCCGCACTGCGTAGCACTCTATCCGAATCCGACAAGGCATCGTCACCTAATACATTTCCTTCACCGATATACAATAGATACGCAGCGGTACCAGTCTGACCTTCCGCTAGATTTAGATTAGAATCAGTACCCTCGAGCCTATTTAGATACAAATTTTGTACAGGGATATCCGATCCGTCATTCTCTCGGTAGATCTCTGCAATGTATGCATTGTTGCTAGTGCCTAATATTCCTGCATTGACAGTAAGATCGCTGACTCCTTGTCTACGATTGAATGTCAGATCTACTGTAATTGATTCTATATTCTCAAGGTATTGTAGCTCGCCTGAGTAATACGCTTCCACTGAGATACCTAATGTAAAATCATTAGAATCATTATCCGTCTCTTCATAATGAATGTAAATATTATCTGCACTATCTATAGGCTCTGATATCATCATGCGTAGCTCTCTGTCATAATAGAATCTCATAGGTTGATTGTATAGATAGATATTCAATACATATTTATTAGCTCGCACTTGATAATCGACAGGATTTGTATCCAGGACTGTGAATGTGTCGTCAGTGTAAATATTGTTGAAGGCTTGCGTCCCACTCACATTGTTCAATATCTCTGGATTGACGATGATCCTCATATTGCTGAGATCTTGATAAATATATTGAGAAATAGGCTCAGCCGTCGGAATAAAGTGGAACAATGCACCTAATGCGCTTCCTCCAGTAGAAGAATAATAGTCATATAGATCCAGGCTTTCATTGACATTTACGGTCTCGCCCTGCATAGTCACTTCTATATCAGAAGGCTTGATTTCACCCTTCACATTAATATCTTTTGATATAGAGTCTATCTCGCCCACATATCCAGCTTTTGGCACAATACTAAATGTGATCTGCCTACTATCTGTAGTCATATCTGTGCAATATACCAAAAATCTACTGCCGTCTCCTATTGGTTCTACGCCAAAGTTTTCTACCTCACTCCACACTACATCATAATAATTTAGATATCTGTCCGAGAGTGCAAGATATTCATTATTATCCGAATTGTACTGAATAGTGAAAAGAAAATTGTTAAAATTATATTGATTTGAGATATCCGCAGATGTATCATTTGCTATCAAGTGAATCGTCTCATTATTATCTAAATATGATTGATGCAATGAATCTGTAGAGAATCGTATGTCCGACTCAACTAGGGTGCTAATGAATGTGAATGTCACTGTCTTATCCGAATATGTGACATTTTCATAATTTGTCATGGTCGTGACAGGGTTTAGTCTAAGGATAGTATCTTCTGCCACATTTGAATTGATAGTAAAGCCTGTGATCAAAGTCTCACCATTTACTTCGGTCGTAGTAAACTCAATATTACTAGGTGTATTCGCGTCTTGAGCTTTAAAGTAGATTTTGTCCGTACTGCCAGACGGCGAGAGAGAGACCACTTCGCTAGCATTGATTTCCACAGTCTTCTCACCTTCGTCAGGAATCGCCACCACATATGTACTGTCGCTTACATTGATAGACTTTGATTTTTGATCGATGCGCAAGTCTATACTAGCAGTCGCACCTGATGCTAAATGTTTCACCCTTAACTTCCCTAACTGCTCACTAGCCATATTGGCTCGCACATTCACATAACACATATCGTCTGAATATCTATAATTCGTCACTGTTACTAATTCGCTAGGGGAAGAGCTGATCTCTATTTGACCAATATCATCAGTATCGATATTTGAAAATCGGACAGCTATTTCCGCATCTTCGTAGATAGGCGTACTACCACTCTTGTCTATCACGAGATTTAGACTATCAATCCTAGAGCCGTCGGCGGTATAGAAGTTCATTTCAATATTGGCATATCGATCACCGCATGCAGTAAAAATCACACACGATATTAGTGCGATCAATAATATTGCGACATTATATATTTTCTTCATCATATCCCCTATTTTAATTTAACCTAAATGCGACAAAATATTTTAATTAAATTAATAATATTATTATAAATAGGCACGCATATTTTGTCAAATAAAATAGAATTAAAATGAGGATAAACTGTCATAAATATATTTTTTAAAAATATTAATAAATAAGGATAATTATGGAAATGAAAGAAAATGAAAAAAAATCAGACACAAAAGAACAATTAATAGTTTTGAGTAATAAATCAAATTTATCAGTGTCTGGTACAAATAAAATAATCAGTCTCAAGCCAGATTTAATTCAGCTCGACACTGTATTTGGTGGACTGATTATTTCTGGAGAAAATCTAG
Source organism: uncultured Clostridia bacterium (assembly GCA_944377465.1). Taxonomy (GTDB): domain Bacteria; phylum Bacillota; class Clostridia; order Christensenellales; family UBA1242; genus Onthoplasma. The sequence goes on along the minus strand of CALWFA010000048.1, from coordinate 303 downwards.
AATTAATAAAGCTAGACAATAACACCACACGCGCAGAAATTAATGGCAATATAAATTCTTTAAAATTTTTAGAAAAACATGAGAAAGAACCTTTCTTTAGGAAATTATTTAAATGATATTTTCTACCTTTAATCAATTCACTTGCTTTTTAATATTTTTATATTTTGGAATAATTACCGGCGTATTATCTCAACTATTTTTTATATTATTTTTAAAAAATTATCAAAAAAATGTATTAAAAAATGTGATTTTTGCTATTAATTATGCCATATTTTTAATTTTTTTCGTAATTTTATTAAATAT
>CALWFA010000047.1 GCA_944377465.1 uncultured Clostridia bacterium | reverse complement strand
AGAGTGCTGATATCAAAGAGCATGATGCCACGAGACTATGCAAACTATCTATGGAATAAATATCAGACCTCATACTCTCGCTTGATCTGGGACCTAATATCAAAGGAGATAGATCCTGATATTATCGCTGAATTGAGAGATCAAGATTTCTTTAAATTTCTATCGGTCGAAGCTGAGAAAAACCTAGAGCGAATACAAAAGTCGTGGATAGAAAATCGAGACAAGATAAATGAGTTTTTAAAGGGAATTTTCAAAAAAGATTTTACTCTAGATATGACAGCCATTATTGTAGCGCCGTCTATGAATACAGGGGTAAATATTCATGATGACCAATTCGTCTGGGGACACGAAAATGGCGTGAAGGACGAAATTTATGACCTGGTGTATCTCGTGCATGAGTCGCTACATTCGTATTTTGAGAATGGTGAGCTGACGCACTCGCTTATCGAAAACATAGCAGATGTAGAGCTCGCAAAATTTTTAAGCAATTCTGATAGAGCATATGAATGTTCTGACTATCTAAAAATGACTCATATTAAGGTAGCACCATTTTGGTATCTATATTTAGATAAACCTATAGCCGAGATAGAAAAGGAAAATAAAAATATAGGCATCACTTATGACATAAACGCGTTTGAAAAAAATCGATCAAAAATAAAGGGCATGAATTTAGATGAATTCGTCGCCTTTCTAGATAAGCTAAATCTCGACGACACGCTAGAAATATCCTATCTAGTGACTTTGAAAGAGTAGATAAAATGCAACGACCAGATATTCAAATTAAGACACCAAATCGTTTGGGGTCTTTTTATATAAAACTGTTCAAAATATTTCGAAGTGAAAATAGAGAAAATAAATACTATATGATTTTGAAATCTTGTCAAAATATGATACAATAAATGCATTATGAATGATATAAACAAAGGCAATATAAATAAGAAAAATATACAAAAAGATAAATTTACGATCACTTATACAGTTACTGATGATTTATTAATGCAGGCACTGAAGCTAGACGAATCCGTTTTTTCAAAGCAGGAAGTGGGAGATTTCGACATGTGCAAGTCGTGGCTGGAGAAAAATCGGGATATCTATACTTTTCTCTTATACGAAGGAAGGTGCATCGGATATATCAACTTTTGTCGCATTACGAACGATACATTCAATAAATTTTACGAAGGAAAGATGAAGGACTATAATCTCACTCAGCAGGATATCCTTCCTTTCGAAGTCGGTGCACATAATAGATGTCTATTTATGTCTATTGCGATTGCAAAAGAATTTCGCGACTCATATGCTATCTTAAAACTATGTGACGGATTTTATAAAAGGCTCGCCGAATTTAAAAACAAAGGAATATTGATACAGGATGTGATCATAGACTGCGTCAGCATAGACGGAGTAAAATTTTCTATCGAGCAACTGTGTGCTAGCTACATACGAGACTCCTATAATGGCAAGATATATTATACACAAGATATTTTCATTAAACGACCTATTCCTAAGATAAATTTAGAAATTTTAAACCGCGAAAATCTAAAGGTGACGAGTTTAATACAATACGAGATATTTAAGAATAATTGGTGTGGTTATTGTGATCTATTGTCAGAGATAGAATCTAGAGAAAAAGGTATAGACATAGGATTGCCTGTCACTTATCTCATCAAACATTTTAATAAACCTATCGGTATAATTGGTTTATATGAGCTGAGACAATATCCTGACACTATTTGGCTAAATTGGTTTGGCATATTGCCAAAATATAGAAATCGAGGATTCGGTACACACGCACTATTCATGATCATAAATTTAGCACGCAAATTTGGACGAAAAGAGTTTCGTCTCGTGACCTATAAGATATGGAATCATCAGGCACAACATATCTACCAAAAGACGATGCAGAGGGCTGAGCCATATACAAATAAAGATGACTGGCAATATGCGATCAAATACGGCAAGCCTATGATATTCTCATCTAGCCTGGTGGACAAGACTGTGTCAAAATGGAATAATAAATATGTAGATCTCTTATCAGATGAGACATTGCACAATAATAGCCTAAAAAAGCTACGCGAGGACGGGCTGATCTAGTGATATACTGTATAGCAAATTAGACTAAATAGAAAATAGGTTTTTGATATTTATTTTATTAAGGTCTAACAATACTTGACGAAGGAGAGTACTTAATTATAAAATATAGTGTATTTATAAAAGGCTTTACTTAATCAAAAGGTTGCATATCTGATTTCGACATTATAACATTGATCGAATAAAGAATGTAGAATGTGTAGAAATTGTATTTCTAAAATTTAGTAAAATTAACATGGAGGGGTAATGTTAGAAAATATTTTGGTATTAAACAAAGTTAATACAAAGACCAAGATAGCGATCAAGACACTCATTGCGATCGGGTTAGTAGCCTGTGCGGTCGGTTTACCTCAGATAGTACATTTATTTGCAGGAGCTCAGGGTGGAATGCTCTGGCTACCTATGTATCTACCAGTCCTCATCGGTGGCTGTCTGCTCGGCACATGGTGGGGATTAGGAATAGGAGTGGGGTCTCCGATATGTAGTTTTCTGATCACATCGCTTGCAGGCAATACTATGCCAGCTTTAGCTAGACTACCTTTTATAATAGTGGAGCTAGCAGTGTTCGCAGTCGTAGCAGGACTATTCTCAAAGAAGATCGCAGACAATAAATGGCTCGCTTTCCCAGCAGTGTTGCTCGCTCAGCTCAGTGGTAGATTAGCATTTATAATTATGACAGCAATATTTGGTGTAGTGTCTAATTTCTCTGTCGCAACTGTCCTATCACAGATACAGACAGGTCTCATTGGGCTATATCTGCAGGCTATCATCGTGCCACTCATCATCATAGGATTGAGCACCTTGCTCAAGAGAGAAAAGCATAATGATAGATAGTGTGTGCGCTCAGAAAATGCTGACTGATGGCTACACCTGCGTGCTAGTAAAGGGAGACGATATCTATACTTCAAAGAAGGCAGGCATCGCTCCAATGATAGAGTTCATCGAACGGGATGTCGACCTAAAGGGTTTCTCCGTAGCGGATAAGATAGTGGGCAAGGCTGTCTCTATGCTCTTCGTACTAGCGGGGATCAAAGATGTATATGCTCAGACGATGAGTCGGTCGGCGAAAGAGTTTTTAGATAGACATAATGTGCCGAATAAATGTGAAAAGCTAGTCGATCGCATTATCAATAGAAAGGGTGACGATATTTGTCCAATGGAAAAAACAGTATTAGATATAGACTCACCAGAACTCGCCTTCACCGCCCTAAAAGAAAAATTAAATAGTATGAGAAATGGAATGGTTTGACCCATTCTATTTTTGACAAAAATGATAGTCAGTCGCTAAATATTGATCAGCTACTTCAAATATAATATGTATTCGTTTATCATAAAAGTAATCTGTCAGATCAGCATGAATATACAGATTTATTCAATGATAAAATCAACTTTTTATAGGCTTAATCTGTATGAAATTCGGTGACATATAGTATCCAAATGTGCTATAATTAATTGACAGGAAATATCATTATTTTGATATTTTCATACTCATGATTGTCTATTAAAAAAGCAGTCTATCTGTCATTGCTATGAATATTTTAAGCAGTAAAAATCGTAAATAAAAGATCAAGTACGATTAATATGGACATAAAAGGAGAATATATGAAAATGATAAAACCAAAACATCTAGAGCGTGGAGACAAGGTAGCCATAGTGAGCCTATCCGCTGGTCTCTTAGGCGAGAGCTGGGCGATACACAAGCTCGACATTGCCCGCGAGCGATTGGAGAGCGACTTCGGGCTAGAGGTGGTGGTCATGCCGAACGCAGTGAAGGGAGTAAAGTATCTAGACGAGCACCCAGAGGCACGCGCGAGTGATCTGATGGACGCCTTCCGCGATCCGAGCATAAAGGCGATATTCAATGCAATAGGCGGAAAGGACACGATCAGACTACTGCCATACATTGACTTCGATGTGATCCGAAATAACCCAAAGATTTTCACAGGCTATTCTGATACGACAGTCAATCATATGATGATGCACAAGGCAGGGCTAGTCTCGTATTACGGTGCGAGTGTGATGAATAATTTTTCCGAATATGTGCGTATCAATGAATATACGAAGCGGTCAATAGTGGACATACTATTTGAGCCTAAGCCTAGACTGAATATCCTACCTAGTGAATACGAGAGCTACGCGCAGGACATCGTCAGGTGGGGAGAGGCAAACAAAGACACGATGAGAAAATATTACGCACGCCATATTGGCTACGAGATCCTAAATGGCACAGGCAAAGCCCAAGGGGAGCTCCTAGGTGGCTGTATCTACACCTTTATCTATCTTATGGGCACACCGCTCTGGCCTAGTCTAGACGACTGGCGGGACAAGATACTGCTCATCGAGACCTCAGATGACGCAGTACCACTATCTATAGTCGAATATATATTGCGTAATTTAGAGGCACAAGGAATATTTAAGGTGATCAAGGGCGTCATCGTGGGGCGTCACCCGATAGAAGCAGAGATAGATGAGTACAAGGCGTGTGTAAAGAAGGTGATAGTGGACGAAGGCAAACACTATGATCTACCTATCATATACAATGTGAATGTAGGACATGCTGACCCTATAGGCGTATTCCCGCTAGGTGAAAGCTATGAGATAGATTGTGATGAAAAGACACTCACCCTTCTCGAGCCTGCCACTGACTAGGAGCAAGATGAATAGTCAAGGTAAAATAAATTTGATGAATAGCATTCACTGTCCAAAGAGAAAGGGAGCAAATGGATCAATCGATTAAGATAAATCTAATGAAATTTATCAATATAGAAAGCTAGGGTGTAGGATAGATTTGCTTGATCGACAAACGATGGTGTAGTATAGATATACTTGATTGAGTGAAATTGACTAAAATTAGTATAAAATTTGCCTTAGCTATTCTAATAAAGCATTTTAAGAAAACTAATTGATTAAAATATCGCTAGGGCAGAGAACATTCATGTTTATCTCATGAGAGCAAGGGCAGAGATCATTTTACAAAAGGTACGATTTTTGGTATAATATATATATATGTCAAGTATTGATGAGAAGATCGCACAATGTCATAAATGTGGCGATCTACCTAAACTAAAATGTGCTACTATTAAGGTGGGCAGTAGTCGGGTCTTAATCTTAGGGGAGTCACCCGCGAAGGACGGCTGGATAGTGAGCGGGAGAGCGTTTTATAATACGGACGGCAGACTGCAGGCGTCGGGCAAGGTCCTAGATAGATTACTCAAGCTATGCGGGCTGACACTAGAGGATATCAATTTCACCGAATGTTGCAAATGTATCATCTCGGATAGATCCACTCTGCGCAAGTGCATGAGAAATTGTCGCCCAATTCTCTTGAGACAACTATCAGACTTCGACTGCGATATAATACTACCTATGGGGCAATTCCCGACCGAGACGATATTAGGTAGAAAAATTGACAAGCTGAGAGATGTCGTGGGCAAAGTATATTCGATCGACTTTGACGGAAAGCAAAAACTCGTGATCCCTATCTACCATACCTCGCCTGCAAATCCGCTCTGCTATAAAGGCAATGAAGAGATATTT
>CALWFA010000046.1 GCA_944377465.1 uncultured Clostridia bacterium | reverse complement strand
GGTGTTTTTTGTGTGACTATCGATTACGAGGACTCGATATTGGCTTATTTATGTCTTGTAATCGATAGAAAATCTAGTATGTAAAATAAAGTCACTATAGGATTTACTGTATATTCAATCAGTATGATTGTAGAAAATAAAAAAATTAAAGATACACCCTTAAAACATTAGATTTTCATAAAAAAATCTCGAATAATTCGAGATTTTATTTATTAGTATTATGGTTTTTTCTTTGAGATTTATTTGGATGATATTTCAGCGCTCGCATACTATTTAAAATGGCGAGCAGAGTGACACCCACATCAGCAAATACCGCACTGAGCATACCAGTCACTCCGAAAGAACATAATAATACAAAGGCTATTTTCACTATTGCAGATATTATTATATTTTGCCACACAATAGTACGGGTGTATTTTGATATCTTGATCACGCTAGCCACCTTGGTCGGATCGTCATCTACCAATACTACATCTGAGGCTTCAATACTCGCAGGCGAGCCATTGATACCCATACTGATACCCACATCTGCACGCGTCAGGCTAGGTGCGTCATTGATCCCGTCTCCCACATACCCGACTATCGTCTTTTCGTGCGACTTCATGCTGTCGATCAATTCATACTTATCCTGCGGTAACAAGTGTGATTTTGCTTCATCAATGCCTAATTCATTTGCCACCGCCTCTACGCTTTCGCTATTATCTCCTGAGAGTAAATATGTCTTTACTCCTAAATTTTTTAGATCATGTATCGCAGTAGACGCACTTTTCTTTATAGAGTCAGATAGATGAAACTCCGCTATCAAGCGTTTATTTTCATAGAGCTCTACACTGGTAGTTCTCCCCTTTTGATTCTTTCTACCTATGAAATATGGTACATCCTTATAGGTATAATACACTCCACTACCTGCTTCTTCCTTTACATCATCGACTTTTTCTAGTGGACGAGCGTTTAACGACAAAATAGATTTTGCGAGTGGATGAATAGAATTCTGCTCACCTAGACAAGCAAGGTATATTATCTCCTCCCGCGTCCTCGTCTGATCGAATATTTGTATATCTTCTACTGAAAATTCTCCTGTAGTGAGAGTGCCAGTCTTGTCAAACGCGACAGTATTTAATCTAGCACAAGTGTCTAGATAATTTGAGCCTTTTATCAATATACCATGCTTTGAAGCATTGCCTATGCCTGAAAAATATGATAAAGGCACAGATATTGCGAAGGCACATGGACATGACACGACTAGCAGTGTCAGCCCTCTATATATCGAAGTAGAGAAATCACGCGTGACAGCGTATGCTATCCCAAATACAGCAAGTGCCATTATTATCACACCTAATGTGTACCATTTTGCAAATCGTGATATGACCGTCTCTGTCTTTGATTTCTTTTCCTGTGCGTTTTCGATGAGATTCACTATCTTATTTACCGTACTATTAGAGTAGATATCAGTAGTCTCAATCGTCAACACACCGTCCATGACGATACTGCCTGACAAAATTTCATCATTCACATCTACAAATACTGGCAGGCTTTCACCAGTGAGGCTCTGCGAATTGAGTGTAGCTTTACCTATGCGGACTACTCCGTCTATAGGCACTCGCTCTCCTGGGCGCACGACGATCATACTCCCTGTCGGCACTTGATCAGGAGATACCCGCTTCTCTTCTCCGTCTAGCAATAAATTTGCATATTCGGGCTGTAGATCAGTAAGATCTTCTATCGAGCGTCTAGATCGATTGACTGCTAGACTCTCCAATAGTTTACCAATAGAATATAGACATATCACCATTAGTCCCTCTCTATGCTCACCTAATACGGTGGCACCTATCACAGAGAGCGTCAATAAAATATTTTCATTGATAGTACCTTTGAATAGCAGTCTAACTGCTTTATAATAGGTCTTATATCCTAGCAACAATGCACTGATCACAAACAATATCCAAAATGCGACCTGTGGCATAGGGATAAACAGCGCACATATGCCTATAATAGTACCTAAAATTAGACAAGTTAGATCAATGTAAAATTGCTTATTAATTAGACGGGTCTTTTTTTTCTCACGGACTATCTTAGCCTCTGGCTCTAACTGTTGAGTAAGAGAAATGATACGCTCTAGTGCAGAATCAGTATTAGTACTCTCAAAGCTCAACTTTGAATGGACAAAGTCGATACTGGCATTCTTCACATCCTCTAACTTATTGATCGCATCTGTGAGAGCACTCGCGCAATTCGGACAATCTAGTCCCTCTATTCTTACTACTTTTTTCATTTTACTTTCTCCTCTACATGCTCACGCGTGATTTCAAATACGACCTTTACATGTCGATCAGCTAGACTATAATAGACTTCTTTCCCCTGCCTTCTAGCTTTTATAAGATTGAGATCTTTTAGATTTTTTAGCTGGTGTGAGATCGCAGATTTAGTCATGTTTAATAGTACAGATATATCACATACACACATCTCATGACAATATAAGGCATTGATGATCTTCACCCGCGTACTGTCTGACAGTGCTCTAAAGAAGTCAGCCATGTCGAGAATACACTCATCGTCTATCATCTCACTTTTTACTCCATCCACTATTTCTCTATGTATAACATCACAATCACATTTCATTTCATATTTCCCCATTTATTTCTCCTTGATGGATAATTGAAGATGTATTCAACTATTAATATACATTATAATTGAACAACGGTTCAACTGTCAAGCGATTTTAGGCATAAATTAAATTATTTTTATCAAAAGAAGACTTCGCAAATGAAGTCTCTTTTGTCACTACCCCGCAAGGACAGCGATGAGTACTATCGATACGACTATGGCTACTAGCAAGCAAACTAGACTGATGATCAGTGCCACTTTACCGAATTTGCGTGCGTTTAGTTTCTTTTGAAATTGAGAAAAAGTCACAGCGCTGAGCGAGCAGGTGATGAGGCTCACTAGAGCAAAGACATAAAATACGATCGCGCCAAACAGCGACATAATAGGCATCTGATAGCCATCATTATTCATCGTGGCGGTCACATTGCCTGCGCACAACGAACCCAGCCATACAAATAATATGACGAGAGCCAAACCGACGAAGGCTAGAATCAGACCCTGTACGCCTAAGCGGACGCTCTTATCCTTCTGCTCAGGTTCTTTCTGGCTCAGGGCGAAATACTGCGTCGTGCACCGAACGACAACTTAAACAATTTAATTATAATCACTCCTTGATCTGTCTTAGCATAATTTCATCATTGCAGTCAAACGATTTTCTTTTGTAAATAAATATTAGTATATCACTCGTATTCTCTACTTTTGTATTTTTATGCTCTTTTATGATATTCGATTGTTTTATTCTTTTTATTCACTAGTCACTTATTATGTTTATATTTATATTGTTATTTTGTTTACATATTTTCATCGCTCTATGTATAGATATTTGTATACTTATCTATTTAATAATATTTATGCATTATACCGATATCTAATAAACAAATTGAGACAATTTATTACTCTTTAGTAAATTCGTACAAAGCTATGCCTACGCTAATAGGAAGATTTAGACTATCGATAGCGGACGAATGTTTTATGAGTACACTCTCACCTACATCTAGCATCTCGTCAGGCAATCCACTCGCCTCATTGCCAAATATAAGGTCTACATTGTCACTATCGAATGTAAATGTCCCTAGTATCTTTTTACCTTTCAGCATGAAAGGATATTTTTTATTCGTGCTATGTGATAGGTATTCGCCTAGCGAATCATATTCCGTAATATTTAGCGAGAATATCGCTCCCATACTGGCACGGATCACCTTCGGATTGAATACATCTACTGCGGGCTTTACTATCACGAGATCTTTGATGCCGAAGCCTAGCATAGTACGCATGATCGTGCCTAGATTCCCCATATCCGACGGGGAGACCAGTACTAGATTTTTCTCGCCCAAATGATTACTAAGAGTATACTTTTTAAACACGCCTATCACAAAGCAATTCTCTTTACTTGCTAATCTTTCGATAAGGCGGTCATCGTATTTTATCTCGATATGCCTTTCTCTACAGATATTGAGCAACTTCTCCACATCCGCACTGATCTTTAACTTGGTGGATAGCAATATCTTTTCCACATATTGTGTACGCTTCTCCACCAGTTCGAAGGTCGGGAAGATGCCGAAAGTGTATGAATACTCGCTATCTCGGTCGTATTTGCTTAGTTTATGTTCGGTTCTTATCTCTGTTTTCATGCTATTATGATATCATATCTGCGCGACAGTGGCAAGAGTTTGACTAAATTATCCACAATTTACTCACTTTCACCGATCGTGCATTAAAAGATACAAAATCAATCTTGACAATAGACGATTGTGTGCTATAATATTTACTATTAAATATAGGGGGAATCATGACACGAAAAAAGGCTGTAAAAATAGTCGAATCTATTCCTGAGAGCAAGATCGAGAACCTGATCGGGCGCTTGTCCGACAGTTCTTCAATGCAACTTTGCACAAAAAAACTGCAAGAAAGATATTTTCTCTGTAGCAATTTAAAAAAACTATATTGGCTCATTGGTGGAGGTTTTTCTTTACTTGGTCTGATAACTATGATAATGCCATTAATTATCATGATTGATTATCCGCTAGTGTGTACGCTGTCTGCCATTTTAGGATCGCTAGTCATAGGAATAGGCTCCGGGGTAGCCATCAGCTCCACTAGAGATATAAAAAAGAAATTTACAAACGATATAAGTCTCCTGTTTGAAGACTGCGATCTGTCCACTGCCGAGATTGAAGCGCTGATCAAATCTGGACAGCTGGATCAAATCTTGAGCATCGCAAATACCGAATATCTGCGAAACTCCGATCCTTTCCCTGAATTCGCAAAAGATAGCACTAGAGTGGACAATCTGATCACTGCTATGCGTCTGGGACTATATGGGAAACATCAACGCACCACCCCACATAAAGCGGTCTCTAATAATGAGACATCTCTCGATGATGAGACGAGCTTCGGCACTCTCAATGAGCATGACGAAGATCATACCAAACAATAAAAGAAAAGGCGTCTAATGAATAAATTTTAGTACGCCTTTTTATATAAAAATAACGATACAATTTAGTCAGACAATGTGACCTTTGTAAATCTCAGACAATCATTGGTCGAAGTGGCGGGTCTCGAACCCACGGCCTCATGGTCCCGAACCATGCGCGCTACCAACTGCGCTACACCTCGTCATACCATTTCGGATCAAAGATAGATCAGATGGACGAAAGGAATAAAAATTAAAAATATCCTTTGTCTTATCATAGGCTCATGATCTAAGAAGTGCAAGCCTTTAGAATGATTATCAATGTATATCTCACCTAACACACGAACAATCTGCAAAAGGGTAACACTCGGGGACCCACGAGAACTTGCTTCGAGCGGGAAAAGGAGCGATCGATCGCAAGGACACTGTCGCGATCAACACATTAATCGCGGTGTCTAAAGATCGTATCTTTTTAGGGTACCCGCGAGCATTCATAATGCTTCGTGGGATAAGGAGGAGCCACCCAATAGGCTTACGATTGCGAAGGCAATCTAGCAAAAGGAAAACATTCGGGGACCCACGAGAACTTGCTTCGAGTGGGAAAAGGAGCGATCGATCGTAAGGACACTGTCGCGATCAACAC
>CALWFA010000045.1 GCA_944377465.1 uncultured Clostridia bacterium | reverse complement strand
TGGTGCCTCGAACCGGAATCGAACCAGTGACACAAGGATTTTCAGTCCTTTGCTCTACCGACTGAGCTATCGAGGCATTATTGGCGACCCGAATGGGGCTCGAACCCACGACCTCCAGCGTGACAGGCTGGCGCTCTAACCGACTGAGCTATCGGGCCAATATTATAAATTTAGTGCCATACGGCTGGTGGGCCTTCACGGACTTGAACCGCGGACCGACCGGTTATGAGCCGGTTGCTCTAACCAACTGAGCTAAAGGCCCCCATCGTGGTCGGGGTGAAGGGACTCGAACCCCCGGCCCCATGATCCCAAATCACGTGCGCTACCAACTGCGCTACACCCCGATTCACACGGTATTTTCATTTTACTATAACATTTAATAAATGTCAATAAAATTTCACCATTTTTTTTAAAATTTATTACCCGATATATTAGTATTAAATATTATATTCATTAGACATTATTGTTATCAATATTATTCTTTTTATGAAAGATAATTTTTTCTTGTCTTTTTTCACTTTGTCATAGACCTATAAAATTAAAATTCTAATAAATTTACTTCATACTTATTTCATCTTCACCTCTACACGATAATACTCATTACAAATTAGATCGCTTTTGCGCCTATTCTCAATTCTTTTACTCACTTTTAGATCAAGCCACACGATAATATGATCTATTTTAAATTTTATATTTTCTAATATAATAATATTCAAAAGTATAAAGATTTTGTCAATCCTATTACTTGTTGCTTATACCAAGTAAGTATAAAATGCTTGATTTTTTGACATATTTATATTAACATTTGCTTTAGGAGAACTTATGAAAAAATTTTTTAAAGAATTTAAAACTTTCATATCGCGTGGTAATATCTTCGATATGGCTGTAGGTCTCATCATCGCCACTGCATTCAATAAAATTGTGACTAGTTTAGTAAATGACATTATCATGCCACTCATCACTTGGGCGACGGGTGCTGCTAGTCTTAATGACTTGAGCGTAGTATTAAGAGTCGCTGAAGACGGCACAGCACTTACATGGAATTATGGTAATTTTCTGCAAACCATCATCGACTTTTTGATCGTAGCCTTCTCTGTATTTGTTATGATAAAAATTGTCATGAACTCACAGAAAAAGCTAAAGGCGTTGGCAGAAGACTTTGTAGAGCTGAATAAAAAGGAAATCAGAGCTGAAAAGCGACAGATCCGAGAGCAAGCAAAGCGAGAAAACAAAAAATTTAAAGAATTGTGGCAAGCTCATCTAGAAGAAAAAACTAGATTAGAGGCTGAAAAGAAGCAATTACAAGAAGCAGAAAAAGCAAAACAAGCTGAAATAGATAGGCTAAATAATCCTACGGAGCAAGATCTATTAAAAGAGATTCGAGATTTGCTAAAAGCCCAAAATTAACATAATCAACCTATCGGTAAACCAAAAATGAAAAAAGCTAAATAACTTATGCTCAGTTGACGATAAAAAAGGACATATAGAGCAACCAATACGGTTCACTTCATTAATATATGTCCTTTTTTGCGTGCTGATTCGTTAAGTTAATTCTCGCTAGCGTCTCCCCAATTTGATACTGATTTGTCAAATAAAATTATACGGCAGTTATTCTGAGTATTCTCTATTTCGTTTATCTCCAATAATGAATTTACATATATTGCCTCTGCTGATGAGTCATCTTTAAGTGATAGATATGTCTTCACTAAGATGTCTTGATCATCCGCCTTTTCTGTGAGATTATAGAATGTCTTGCCAAACAGCCCCAAGAAAACCTTGTACATTGACAATTTCTTATTGAAAGCCTTAATATCGCGGAATGCGTAGTATGCAAGACGCACAAAAGTATTGATGTCATCTTCTGTGTAATTTTTTAGCACTATACCGTAGCGCTCTTTGTCCTGAATACTGTCCTTAAACAACTGCTCATTGAAAATGCCCTGACAAGTATGCGCGATGAAATCTTCTGGAATACGATTCTTCGCCATAAGGAAAAAATCCCAAAAGAAGAAATCAAAACTACGCACATATTGCATCTCTGTCTTCAGCTCAGGATGAAATCTTTCGATAGACTTTACACGATAAGCGTGATTAAGCATGCCCATGTGCCATATAGTAGACTTTTTCTCCCAAAATTTGTCTGCTGAATAGATAGAATTCACTGCGCTGGCCTTTGCTTTTGGATTGTATGGAGCACAAAAATAATTGTGATATACATCATTTATGACTGCCACACGCTTAATATTGTGAAGATTATCTAGATTGAATAGTTCGTCCTCGGTAAACTTCACTCCTCTCACAAAATCTTCTGTGAAACACTCTCTCTTGGTCAATTTATTCCACGGCATACCATAAGTGAAGAAATCTTGGTAATATGTTAGGAATTGATCCTTTTTAGTCAGGTCATACACACCTTCATCTAGGTATGTCTCAAAGCATGGATGAGTAAAATTGCACACACACATATCTGCTCCGGTCAGCTTGAGCCTATTGTACATATTAGTGATGGCGTATGGTGTAGTGTAATTGTCATCAGCGTCTAAAAACATGATGAGACTGCCGTTTGCATTGTGTAGACCATTATTTCTCGCTACAGACACTCCGGCATTATCCTGAGTGATGACACGAATTCTGCTATCAATCGTAGAATACTTCGTAGCCACTTCAAGTGTATTATCACTACTCCCATCGTTCACAATTATTATTTCGAGATTCTTATAGTCCTGCTCACGAATGCTATTTAATGTGCGCGCCAATGTCTTGCTGGCATTGTAGCAAGGTATTATTATTGAAATAAGTTCTGTCATATTTTCCCTCTTTTCATTAATTATCAATTTTGTAAAAACGACGCTACATACATCGTTGTCAATATAATATCATCAAAATTTGAAAAAAATCAATAGAACTGACAAATTTTTATTATAATGTTCGCGACACTACCTTTAGACCCCATTCTACTCAGAGTAGAATAAAAATTTTTATATCTATTTACAATAGATTTACAATTTTATTTGCCATAATCAAACTTTTGTGCTAATATAATAGTAATAAGCATGAAAAAATATTAATGATGGAGTTAATATGGAAGATATAAATAAGATAATTGGTAAAAATCTGATGATCCTACGGAAAAAAGCGAAGCTTACGCAAATGGAGCTCGCTGACCGCTTTAATTATTCAGATAAATCAGTATCTAAATGGGAATCTGGCGAGAGTCTACCCAGCATAGAGATTTTATACGAACTGGCAAAATTCTATAATACCACTCTAGATGCTCTGACGGTCGAAAGTGACACGATCGAGACGCATGATTCTACCAGTAAGCAAAAAGATAAGATGTTCCCTACCAAGCTCATTATCACTCTATTAGCTGTCAGTGCTGTTTGGCTATTGGCGACCGTCCTTTTTGTCACCTTTAAGCTCGTATTTGAGAGAAATGTCTATACCCTATTCCTTTGGGCTGTACCACTGTCTTGTGTCGTGTTAATAGTATTTAACAGTATATGGGGGAAATATTACTATTTATTTCCTATATTATCCGTACTGATTTGGTCGACTCTTGCTGGCGTGCATGTGCAATTAATTCAATATAATCTCTGGATAATATATATACTCGGCATTCCACTACAGGTAGCAGTGATCCTATGGTCAGCGTTATTCAAAAAGCCACATATCAGCAAGAAGACAAAAAAGAAAAAAGAGCGTGAAGAAAAGCTAAAAATGGAAGAAGCTCAAAAGCATATAAAAAATCTAAAAGACAAAAAGGATAAGAAAAATAAGAATCCTAAGACTCTTCCAGCCGACAAAGCCGATAATATGACTCAAAACAATATTGAGCAAGCCTCAAGCCCTGAGCATAAAGATGATGATGATCTAGAATACGACTTCATCAGCGACAATTCAAATAAATAATAAAAAATTAATCGACAAGATTAGCATTCTTCAAACTAAAAATATAGACATATTGTTAAATATAATATGTCTTTTATTTTTATATTGAGATTTATGACAAATCGTTAACCGTTGGATTGCTCAAAGGATGTCAATTCAATTATTATTATTGATTTGACTTTTAATTCTGGAGGTAAATTTTCGCTTTCTTCAAAATTTTTAATTTCTTCAAATAACTTACCTTCTTGATATATCTTTGCGTCGCCTTCAATCTTATATTGCAGATCATCCTGCTCGGGAATGAGAACATTTATAAAACATTTAGGATTTTCTTGTATATTTTTAATGCTTTTGTCCATTTGAATATTAGAAAGAATAATCCTATTTTTTTCTATTCTACTAGGGACGACCCATATACTTCTCGGCTGATTGTTTTTATCAGATGTAGAAAATATAATCTTCTCCGCGCTTTTTATATTTTCTATTTGTATTTCAGTCAACATATTGCATCTCCTACATATAATATAGCACACCCTTTATTAAAATTCCTACTAAATCAATCAAAAATTAAAATGGCTGATAGATTTTTTCTCGGCTTGATAAAATAAGCGTTGAATTATTACACCGAAACATAGTTTTACTAGTGATGTGGATTAGAAACAAAAAGCACTCTAACCTTTATGATTAGAGCGACCTTTTGTACTGTTATTTTCAGACAAATTAACTAGTTACGACTTATTTTTTGCTTTGCCATTAGAATGACAGATATTGATGATTCTAAATTTCGCACATTCTGCGACCTTTTCTATCCCTGCATTGCCATAATCGCGTGGATTAAATTTGTCTGGATTTTGCGTCATATATTCTCTGACCCCAGCTGTGTACGCAAGACGAAAATCTGTATCCATATTAATCTTCGCTATATGCGTCTTATAAGCGTTCTTTAATAATTTTTCATTGCCAATAGCCTTATCTATCCGTCCTCCATTAGCATTGATAGTCTCCACATATTCTGGCTGGACAAGAGACGCCCCATGTAGCACGATAGGTATATTTGGAATAGCCTGTTCAATTTTCTTAAGAATATCATATCTAATCTTCGGCTCACCAGTATATTTATTTACACCATGATTAGTGCCGATAGATACTGCTAGACTATCGACTCCTGTGAGGCGCACGAATTCTTTAGCTTCTTCAGGTGAGGTATAGACATAACCTTTCCCTTTCTCACCATCATCGTTTACTACACTTAAAACTCCTATCTCACCCTCTACATGGACCTTTCTAGCATGTGCATATTCTACTACTTTTTTAGTCAATTTCACATTGGCATCAAAAGGCAATATAGATCCATCGATCATGACACTATCAAAGCCTAATTTAATCGCGCGTTTGACTACTTCAAAAGTCTTGCCATGATCCAAATGGATAGAAATAGGCAACTTGGTCTTTTTGACGCCTTGTATTAATCCAAACAATAGCCCGTCAGAAAAATAATTCATTGCAGACTCGCTCACCTGCAAAATCACAGGAGATCTCGTCTCCTCACAAGCCATTAAAATACCACGCAGTATTTCAAAATTGGCGAAATTGAATGCAGGCACAATATAGTTATTCTTCATTGCCGATCGTAACATATTCTTTTGAATCATAAAAAACCTCTATAATATTCTATCACAATTTCACAAAAACTACAAAGAAAATACAAAATAATACATAAGATAGATTAAAAGTTTTTGTTTTTTCTAAAAAATGTGTATAATATTAGCAGGTGAAAAGATGAAAATTGTATTTGTAGTAGACTCTGTCAACAATTTGATAAGCAAAGTAAATATGATGAAATCTAAATTTGGAAATGATATCCTATTTGTAGTCAAGGGTCACTTTTTAAATATATTTGAGACATTCGGACTAAAAGCGAACGCCGTGTACAATAAGAACTTGAC
>CALWFA010000044.1 GCA_944377465.1 uncultured Clostridia bacterium | reverse complement strand
CTGATAGCGAATGCGACAGGTTGCTCGTCTATATATGGTGGCACATATCCTACCTGCCCGTATAGTAAGGATAAGGATGGTTTCGGTCCTAGCTGGGCGAATTCGCTCTTTGAGGACAATGCTGAGTTTGGCTATGGCATGGCGATCGCTAGACGCAACGAGAGAAAGAATTTCATAGAAAAATTAAAGACGAAAAAATTTGGCAAAAAGATCACCGATCTACTAGCTCCATTCTTTAAGAACACAGAAGATCATGCGTATAATAAGACTCTCACTATTGAGCTTAAGAAATATCGTCGCGGACACATCTTGAGAGCTGATGAGAGCTATCTGTATGACAATCTAGGTCTGATCAACAGTCCGAGCGTGTGGATATTTGGTGGAGACGGCTGGGCTTATGACATAGGCTTCGGCGGACTCGATCATGTGGTGGCGAGTGGAGAGAATGTGAATATCTTGATACTTGACACTGAGGTGTATTCAAACACGGGCGGACAGACGAGCAAGGCTACGCCTAGGGGAGCGAGTGCGAAATTTAATATGTCGGGCAAGACTACGAAGAAAAAGGATCTCGCTAGTATGCTCATGACCTATAAAGATGTGTATGTGGCGACTGTCGCCATGGGGGCAAATCCAGACCAGTGTGTATCCGCTTTCGTAGAAGCCGAGAAATACAACGGTCCTAGTGTCATCATTGCGTATGCTCCATGTGTAAATCATGGCTATGATATGCGATATAGTGAAAATCATTCCTTTAATTCAGTCAAGAGTGGATACAATACACTATTTAGGTACAATCCAAACAATGCTGAGCCTATGAAAGTGGACAGCTATGAGCCTACTATGAACTATCGCGACTATGTCGAGAGTGAGAATAGATTTTCGATATTGGAGAAATTAAATAAATCCAATAAAAATAAACTTCTAAAGCAGAGCGAGCAGGACGCAATCAATAGAAGAAAATCATATAAAAATCAAGAAAAGATAGACAACAAGCAGGATAAATAGATAAAAAACGAGTAGGGATTTTAAAACACAAAACGGATAAAATAACTGCTCGTTTTTTGATATAAAAATGAGGTTTATTAATCTATATCATATTTCATGCCAGCACCAATGTGTCCATAAGGACGCGCTTTGAAGCCAAATTTTTCGTAAAATTTTTCTTTTTTATAGCTAGCACCTAAGTAAAGATATGTATCATCATCTTCTATAGTCTTATACCAGTCTACGATATTTTGCATGAGAATAGTGCCCACGCCTTTATGCTGATAATTATTTTTCACCACTACATCGTATACGGTGTAATAGGCGCCGTCGCCGACCACTCGAGCCATTCCTATAATATTTTCATTATCGTAGACACAGACAGAGTAAACTGACGCCTTTCTGTGCGCATCTATTTTATTTTCATCTCGTGTGCCCCAGCCGACCGATGAAAATAGCTCGTTGAATTCTTCATTAGTTGGGAATTTTTGCTTTACTATAAATTTCATAAATATTCCTTTAATATGCATATTATATCATACTTTTTAGTTTAATACAAATAATTTAATATTTATATACACATATTTATTCTATTTCAAAGATCATAAACACGAGCAATTTTATAGTGATTTTTATATAAATAAGAATGGAATTCTCATCTGAAAATGTTTTGAAAAAAATAAAATATTTGATATAATCATACTGTTTAATTTTTATACTTAAAAGGAATACATATGGAAATACAGAAACAATTAGCTTATGAGTTTAATCTAAAAGAGGTCTACGCAGAGAATATCATCAATCTGCTAGACGAGGGCAATACTATCCCGTTCATCGCCCGATATAGAAAGGAAATGCACGGCGCTTGTGATGATCAAGTGTTGCGAGATTTTGCAGATAGACTGAATTATCTTAGGAATCTAAATAAAGAGAAAGAAAAGGTAGAGAAGGTGATCCGCGAGCAAGAGAAGTGGACACCAGAGATAGAGAAAGCGCTCGCTGATGCACTCACTCTTACCGAAGTGGAAGATATATATAGACCATACAAACCGAAGAGAAAGACGCGTGCGACCGTCGCGATAGCAAAGGGACTTGAGCCACTAGCTGACATTATAATGGCACAGGATCTCAATAAGCCTGTCAGCGAATATGCTGTCGACTATGTAGATGCAGAAAAGGGTGTAAATACAGTAGATGAAGCGATCGCTGGAGCGAAGGATATCATAGCAGAGCGCATTAGTGATGATGCAAACCTTAGAAAAGTGCTTCGTGATATCATTGCTAAGAAAGCACAGATCAAGGCGACTTGGGATGAAGAAGCGGACGAGCACAAGACTTATGAGAATTATAAAGATTTCACGGGTGAAGTGGCTAAGATCCCTAGCCATAGGATACTTGCGCTCAATCGTGGTGAGAAAGAAAAATGTCTGAAAGTCTCCATTGAGATCAATCCAAAATTGACTTTATCCGAGATCGAGAAAGCCTACAAGAAAGATTGTGAATACACCAATCAAATCATGGATGAGACTATATTGGATAGTTATGATAGGCTTTTGTTCCCATCTCTCGAGCGTGAATGTAGGACCTCTCTCACAGATAGGGCAAATGAGCAAGCGATCAAGATGTTTGAAGTGAATCTCAAGCCGCTACTTTTGCAAGCACCATTAAAAAATAATGTCATCATGGGCTACGATCCAGGATATTATAATGGCTGTAAGATAGCGGTCATTGATCAAAAGGGAGATGTCTTAGACACTGCAGTAGTTTATCCGACTCCGCCACAGAATAAAGTGGAAGAAGCAAAGAAAAAGCTCACCGACATGATAGTGAAAAATAAGGTAGACATCATTGCGATCGGCAATGGTACTGCTAGCAAGGAGAGTGAGATAATCGTCGCTGACCTTATCAAGACTTGCCCTAGAAAAGTAAGTTACGCTATGGTGAACGAAGCGGGAGCATCGGTATATAGCGCATCGAAATTGGCAGCGAAAGAATTTCCAGACTATGATGTAAATCTTCGTAGTGCGGTTTCTATTGCGAGGAGACTGCAAGACCCACTGGCAGAGCTCATCAAGATTGATGTGAAGTCAATAGGTGTGGGGCAATATCAGCACGATATGCCACAAAATAGGCTTACTGAAGTACTCACGAACACAGTAGAAGACTGCGTGAATAGCGTGGGTGTGGATCTAAATACTGCATCAGTGAGTCTATTGAGCTATGTATCAGGCATTTCGGGTAGCCTTGCGGAGAATATAGTCGATTACCGTTCACAAGTGAAACATATCAAGAATAGGACGGAGCTGATGAATGTCAAGAAAATGGGGCCTAAAGCATACGAGCAGTGTGCTGGCTTCCTGCGCATTACAGACGGGGACAATATTTTGGACAACACCGCCGTTCACCCAGAGAGCTATTCAGCAGTGGAGAAGTTGCTAAAATTATTCAACCTTACAGACGAGCAGATTCGTGAAGGCGGACTGACTATGTTACCGAAGCTCATTTCAGAAAAGGGAGAGAGCAGAGTAGCAGAAGAGATAGGTGTCGGCGTGCCTACCCTCAATGATATAGTGAATGAATTATTGAAGCCGGGCCGTGATATTCGTGAAAATATGCCTTTGCCAGAGCTGAGAAGCGACATTCTGTCTATGGAAGATCTAAAGCCAGACATGGTGCTGGACGGCGTAGTGAGAAATGTCATAGACTTTGGAGCATTTGTGGATATTGGAGTGCATCAGGACGGTTTGGTGCATATCTCACAGATTAGTAATAGCTTCATATCTCACCCTAGTGATGTGCTGAAAGTGGGCGAGAAAGTAAAGGTGAAAGTGTTGTCTGTCGACCTACAGAAAAAGCGCATTTCGCTCACGATGAAAGGCATAGATTAATATTTTGTACAAAAATGTCACATTTTGTACAAAATGCTTGACATATTTCTATTTTAGTGATAATCTACTCAATATAAGGTAGATAAAGGAAGGAAAGGAAATATGGCGACGAAAATAGAGAGATACGATGGAATAGTCTCGTCGAATTATTATATCAAAGCATCAATGAGTGAACTGGGCATCACGAAGCAGTATACGGCATATTATTTTCTCGTCGATATTTTGGATATATTGATCAATGAGTCGCGCATAGTGCGTTCTTTCTATAAAGAAGTCTATCCTATAGTAGCGAAGAAATATCATAAGAATGATTGTTCTATAGAGCGGGACATTCGAAATATGATCAAGGTGACCTGGGATATTAGATTAAAAAATAAACTCTCACAATTTTGGAATAAAGAGAGGCGACCTAGTTGTTGCGAGTTTATCTATTTAGTAAAAAATTACTTAATCATGCAGATTGCTTAGAGTGGTCAAGATATAGTGCTTGATCGCTCTTATTTTATTCAATACCGCACTGCAAGTGGGCTGGATCTGAGCATCATTCATCAGCTTTTCAATATTGGTTTTCTTAAACATACAGTCGAGTCCATAATACACGGCATGTTCGCCTATGTTGTACTTTTGCTGTATCTTCTTTATAGATTTATGTAGAGTGGCTGGCACATCGTCTTTTTCTATCATATCCACTAATATATCTGTCAAATATTGAAAAGCATTGTATCTCTCATTTAAGCCGAGAGTAAATAGACAAACTTTTACTTTATTTGTCAATAATTCTGTTGAGATTTCTACATCGTTTAGTTTCATGATATTATGATATAATAAATTTTTACAAAAATCAAATATTTTTGTACAAAAATATATTTTTATCGAAATTTTTTTAAAAATTTAGACTCTTTATGACATTTTGTTGACAATATTATTTAATAATTATAAAATGTAAAATATTAGGGGTAAAAATGGTAAAGAAAAAAGTTAGCGGGCAGACGATCGCGATTATTATATTATCATTATTGTTGTTGGTAACTATATGCTTTGGTGGAGTCTATGCATACTATAGTTCGCGCTCTGCTGCTTTTTATGGGCGCATCATCATGGGTAACCTTAAGATCAATCTACAGACTGACGGAGAAGATCATGACGATAGTATTTTGACCACTAGCGGTATCAAGGTGCCAGGCTCTGAGTTTGAAAATAAGCCACTCTACATAATCAACGAATCAAATGTACCTGTATATATTTCTATTATATATATTTTGAAGGTGACACCTATCGGAGGGGGAGAGCCTATTGAAGATTATGATGACAGTCATCCATTGATCAGCATCGGGCAGAGTGATATGTGGACAGATTACCGCTTCGTGAGTGATGTTACGGGCTCAGAGATACGCGTGCGCTGTCTGATGACTACATCTCCTGTCGGACCATCGACAGAGCCTATCACTGTCATTGGGGAGAATCAGTTTGGTCTATCTACCTCTATGGGAAATGAATTTCAGAGCAAAGAGATAGAGATTCGTTTCCAAGCGTATGCTATAGGAGCAGATTCTCTCACTAGCGAGCTGGCAGGCGTAGAGGATATGAATGAGCGATGTGACATTATCATGAGTGCCATTTATGAGGCTTTTGATTATAATTTTGATTAATTAGCCATATCGTTTTTCTTATCTATATATTGCTAATATTATCAAGATTGATATATAAAGGTACAATTATTTATAAATATTATGATTACACCTATTTAGGTGTAATTTTTTCTATATATCCAAATCTTATGCTAAAAATTTGCTTTTTCTATATAAATCTCATATATTTCATCTCAATTAACCTAAATTTTATTGTTTTTTATCAAATTTTGCAAAACTTAAGCGCTTTTTATGTAAAAAAGTGTCGGTTTTATATCAATTTATTTGTAGAGAGGGGGACAAGTATGGTAAAATATTATTAATTACATAGATAGTAGATATTTATCACGAATAATTACTAATCTAATCTCAGATACTATCGAAAAAGGAGTAAATAGTGAAAGAAGAAAAGTACGCTAAGAAGATCAAGATGAAAGCAGAAAAGAATAAGTCAGCAGAG
>CALWFA010000043.1 GCA_944377465.1 uncultured Clostridia bacterium | reverse complement strand
CATTACATTTGCTAGAGTAGTACTACCTGCTACTGTGCCATCAGCTCCTCGATATTCGATAGATGATTGACTTAAAATGTTGCTGATAGTAGTCTTATAGTATTCAGAGTCAGGATTGATTTCCGGATTGTTTTTTAGCATTTCTAGCTCAGCTAACTGGGTACTATTTAGATTGATCAAAGTGTGGATGAAATAACCGAACTGAGTCTTTGCACCGTTTTCATAGCCTAGATCGGTAGGGTGATATAATACAGTGTCACCGCTCGTGCCGATATCTTGGATATCGTCTTTATATCTATCTAGCCTATTTACATAGCTATTATAACTATTTGTATACAATCTATTGAATTCATCTAGTAATAATTGAATACTCAGATTTTCGTTTTCAAGGTAATAATCTCGAATGTTAGTGAGATATTGAGACTGGATTTGCGAATCATAAGTACGCTCAAAATATCTGTAGATCAAATCATTTTTATTTTTGCTGTATTCATTGCCGTTTTCGTCGCGTAGGTAGTATTCATAGTTGATCAGATCTTCAGCCATGAGAGAAAGTACCTTGTCGTATATGCGTTCTTTGTCGTTTGCATTCTCATCATATAGCACATTGTCCTTTAAGTGAGATAGATAGGTGTCCATAATGACTTGAATGATCTCTCTATTGGTGAAGTCTGATAAGTACTTTTTATTTTCACCCGTAAGCACACTGTCGAATACTTCATTGTCAGTATTGTCGCCTTCATTGTCAGTATTGTCACCAGTATATTTTATCTCATATGTTATATCATAGTATTCAGTAGGAGTGTCAGAAGTGATAGTCTTGTCTGCGTCTTTATAATAAATTGTCTTTTTGGTGACAGTGGCACGCTTTTGATATTCATAATCGGTGCGACGATATGCTGTCTCGTCCTCTTCTTCATCTGTATTGCCACTTGAGATCTCGATATTTAGTATACCCTTTGCTTCGGTGATGTAGTCGTCCATTTGCTCGTCTAAAGAATCAAATATCTCTTTTATGACTTCGTTTACTTGATACTCGCGAGGTCTATATTTACCACCTTGGTCAAGTGCATATTGATATAGTAGCTCGCGGTCTATGAGAAGGTCGAGGGTACTAGACATTGCCTCAGATTCGGTCTGACCCTGCTGAGTCACGAACGAACTGTATCCGTAGCTGTTATATGCTGTGACGAGATCATGACGAGTGATGTCGGTGTCACCTACAGTGGCGACTACTTGATTATAATATTTCACTCTGTCTATAGAAAAAGTGGCACAGCCAGCCAGACTGCAGGTAAATATCATCAAACAGCATAATAAAATAGCACTTAATTTTTTCACAATATACTCCAATTTAGCATTAAATTTATATAAATTATCATTGACTATTATAATCTAAATTATAATAAAAAGCAAGAGATTTTACTTATTTAACAAATATTCAGTAATGTAAGATAAGGCTGTGTGTACGCTGAAAAATTTAGGATCCAATTTTATAGTAGGCAGAGTAGATTTTTCAAATTTGAAATGAGTAAACCGCTTGACTTTATTTAGAATAGTATTGATGTCTGCGTCTTCATAATAGATGATTGCGATTTGATTTTTATTGATGATTATTTGTTTGATATCATTTTTCTTTGCGGCAGCTTTTAGAATGGCGATATTTGCTAGGTTATAGATTTCCTTAGGCAGTTTTCCATATGTCAAGGTGAGCTCTTGCAATATCTTTTTAGCACTATCTTTGCCCGTAATATTAGATAATTTTGCTATTATCTTTAGTCTCTCAGTTTCGTCGTCTATGAAAGAATTTGGTATCTTAGAGGTAAGTGCGATATCTAGTTTTATATCGCGATCGCTCTCTACTTTTTCGCCTTTTAGTCGTTTTATGGTCTCATTTAAGAGCTTTGCATACATATCGTATCCGATCTTTACCATATGTCCATGCTGAACCTTGCCTAGCAATTCTCCCGCACCGCGAATTTGTAAGTCGCGCATGGCGATCTTGAAGCCGCTGCCCAGATCGGTGTTTTCTACGATCGCCTCTAGTCGGTTGCTTGCCTCTACTGTGAGAGTCTTTTCTTTATCGTAGGTGAAATATGCGTAGGCTTGCTCTTCACTGCGACCCACGCGTCCGCGTAGCTGATACATTTGGCTGAGTCCGAGTTTGTCACTATCGATGACTATCAGGGTGTTTGCTTTCGGCAGATCCACACCATTCTCAATAAGAGTAGTGGAGACAAATACATTAGTCTCTTTGTCGTATAGTCGCTTGATCGCATTTTCGAGTGCAATTTCGCTCATTTGACCGTGTGCGACATCAAAGTGAGCATTGCTTAGTGCGACCTTTTTTTCTAATCTATTAGCTAAAGCATAGATTTTATCGATATTATTGTAGACTATGAGCGTCTGACCGTCGCGCTTTAGTTCATCTTGGATAGCATTGACGATGATGTCTTCATTATAGCCTAATACATAGGTCTTTACGGGTAGGCGGTTGACCGGCGGAGTATTTATAATGCTGATATCGCGAATAGCCATGAGTGTCATACTCAGCGTCCTAGGTATAGGGGTGGCGGATAATGTGAGCACATCTACATTGTTTTTGAGTTGTTTTAATTTTTCTTTTGCTTTCACGCCGAAGCGCTGTTCTTCATCGAGTATTAGCAGACCTAAGTCTTTGAATTTTACATCTTTTGATAGTAACCTGTGAGTGCCACAGATGACATTGATTTTGCCCTGGGATAGATCGTCTAATATTTTCTTTTGCTCTTTGCTGGACCTAAAGCGGTTTAGCATCTCGACAGCTACACCAAAGTCTTTAGTGCGTTTGCTAGCGGTCATAAAGTGCTGTAGGCTTAGGATAGTAGTAGGGGCGAGGATAGCCACTTGCTTGCCATTTTCTACAGCTTTAAATAATGCACGCATAGCCACCTCAGTCTTGCCAAAGCCTACATCTCCGCATATGAGACGATCCATCACTTTACCTGACTGCATGTCTTCTTTCACATCTGCTATCGCTTGGAGCTGGTCCGTCGTCTCTTCGTATTCAAATGCATTCTCAAATTCGGTATATAGATAATCATCTTCACTGTATTTGAATCCTTTTACGGATTTTCGCTTTGCGTAGAGCTCTAGCAATTCTTTGCTCATATCCTCGATTGACTTTATAGCACGCAGTTTTTCGGTGTAAAATTCTTTTCCGCCCAATTTATTTAGGCTCACTTGCGCGCCTTCTGCCATGTATAGAGATAGACTGTCAGCATTTTCATAAGGAACATACAGAGTGTCTCCACCACGGTAGGTGAGCTTGAAAAATTCTTTGTCCACTCCAGCGACATTCATCGTAACGACGCCCTCGCATCTACCGATTCCATGCACAGAATGTACGACATATTCTCCCGCTTTTGGTAGATATTTTATGCTGGTCTTTTTCGATTCTTGTATCTCTTTTTTGTGTGCAAAATTTGTACTGCCTATATAAAATCTATCGTCGTCTAGAAAACAAATATTATATGGAATATCTAGCTCGGTGAGTATCAGTCCTTTTCCGTTTTTATTAGTAGTAAAGCCAATGTTTTTTCTTATGAAAATATCCTTGATTGAATTGAGAGTAGAGGTATTAGATAGGCACAGATATATCTGTCTGTCTTTATAAGGATTTAATTCTATTTGTAATTTTTCGAGATTGAATAAAAACGAAGAAAAGTTTTTTGCTCTAAAATCTAATTTTAATATTTTATCTGTACGGAATGGAGATATTAGATCCATACTTTCGATATTAAAATTTTCAAAAATTGTGATATTATTTGCATATTTTGTTAATATTTCATTGAATTTTTTATATATTTTAGAATTTTTATATGAATTTTCTAAGTCTTCAGAATTAAAAGTCAATTTAATTTTATCAATAAAATTATTATATAATTTATTATATAAATTACTGATTTCTAGCTCACCTGTAAATATTATAGGAATATTATAGTCTAATATTGTCACTATTTTTTTAGAAAAAGGATACAAAAATTCGAGCGGAATATCATCATTATTTTCTAGTAAACTGATTAATTGAAAAATAATATTATTTTCAAGCTTATATTCATTTAATTTCTTTATAATATCATTTTTTTCATCATTTAATAAAAATAATTTATTTGGTGCGATATTAACATTTTCTAATGTTTTGATCTTTTCAAATGTCACGAAATCGAAGGTATAAATATTCTCTATCTGAGTATCAAAGAAATCTATGCGAGTAGGATTATCATCGGTTGTAATAAAGATATCAAGGATATCACCACGACGAGAAAATTCTCCTTTGCTCGTCACCATCTCCGTCTTTTTATATCCTAGATTTACGAGTGAACTTTCTATTTCGATTAGGTCGTATTCATCAGTTTTATTTAGCTGAATATTATTTGCTATGATAGTCTCTCTATCTGGCAGAAAAGAAAATAAAAGCTCTGGAGTGGAGATGATGATAGAGTCGCCTTTTATGAGGCTGTTTAATGCATTGATGATGTCAGTCTTATTATCGCTATTGGAATAGGTAGATAGAGTAAAGGGACGAGCAAAATCATTGATAACTGCTGAGTCTTTATGCAGTGCATCGAGTTGGGCTTTCATCTTATTGGCATATGCGATATTTGGGCAGACAAAAATGGCACTTTTTAGATTAGAAAGTACCGCGCCTTGTTCGCCTAGACCTAGATTACTGCATAAAATAGGTCGCTTGCCGATATTTAGATTGATATCGTCGTATCTTGACATAGATCTCCCTTGATGAATTGAGCGATTAATTCGCAGGCTTTTTGATATGAAGCGCTTAGAATGACTTTGCCCTGTTCGTCTATATCTGAGACGACATAGTCAATGAGTGGAATAGTCTTATCATAATCGACACCCACTCTGATCCTAGGAGTCTCACCGACCTTTTCTACGATATCCCGCATGCCTCTATGAGTACCCGCCGTGCCAGATAGTCTAAATCTCAGTTTACCTTTAGGAAGGTCAATATCGTCATAGACCACCAATATGTCAGACAAAGGTACTTTAAAGTACTTTTTTAGCTCAATGACACTGTCTCCGCTGAGATTCATATAGGTTTGAGGCTTCGCGATGATGTATCCATCTCCCTTTGCGAGTAGAGCACGACATTTTGTCTTCTCGAATTTCAAGCCGTTTTGTTTAGCAAAAAGATCCACCACATTAAAGCCTACATTGTGGTATGTGTTTTTATATTTACCGTCTGGGTTACCTAGTCCTACTATTATTTTCATACATTTCTCCATAAAATTAATCTTTTTTGAAATAAGGACTCTGTCTGGTCTCTATTCGATAGATTTATTTTCGTCAATCATTATATCATAAAATCAAAAATTATCAATATCATTTTTAAGAGAAATTATTAAAAATGTTATAATTTATATGTGCCTAAAATGTTTATGTAAGGTAAAAGATGAAAAATAAAATAAAATCCTAGTAAAAATACGAAAAAAGGCAATAAATATGCCCTTTTTCTAGTATTTATAGAAATTTTGTATATTTTATATTTTATCCAACTCTTCACAGATCTTTTTCTTGTCAATATTCTGACCTATGAAGACGAGCTTGATCATTCGATCTCCATATTCGGTATCCCAATCGTGACGGAATCGCTCATCGTTTAATAGTAGTTGCTCGATTTGATACTGTGGATAGGTGGCATACCATGGACCATTTTCGCTCAAAACTTTTTGTTTGCCTGCTTGCTCGTAGATATATGACATACGCATATTGTCAGAGAAGTAGACTAGACCCTTAGTACGAATGATTTGCTTACCATAATCTTTATTCGCCCAATCTTCGAATTTCAATCTATCAAAAGGTTTTCTGCGGAAATATACGAATGTACCTATACCGTATTCTTCAGTCTCTCCGCCGTCGTGGTGATGGTGGTGATGATGATCGTGGTGATGAGAATGCTCTTCGTGTTCATCTTCATGGTGGTGATGATCGTGCTTATCCTTCTTGTCATCATC
>CALWFA010000042.1 GCA_944377465.1 uncultured Clostridia bacterium | reverse complement strand
ATGCAGAGCCTGTGCCGATCAAGAATCCTTTTTCTTCTAATATATGCTCTATGGTCTCCCCATTCAAATTTTTAAAGCACATAGAGATTATATTATCTACACAATTATCATCAGACACTAAATAGAAGTCTGATTTTATATTAGATAGTATTGCCTTCTTATGTTCAGAAAAGTCGTGCTTTTCAAGACTCTCCAAGGCGGTTTTAAATGCCATTATAGCAGGAATATTTTCTGTACCAGATCTAAGATTCATTTCTTGTCCGCCACCTATGATAAATGGCTTGAAACGATTAGGATTTTGAATATATAATCCGCCTATACCTTTAGGTCCGTTTATCTTATGGGCAGAGATAGTATAATAATCTACTCCAATATCTGCAAGGTTAATGTCTATCTTACCTACAGCCTGCACTCCGTCCGAATGCACTATAATGTTTGGATTAATAGCTTTAATCGATCTAGTGATATGTTTGATATCATTGATAGCACCTGTCTCATTGCTGACATGTATTATTGACACGAATGATACATTGTCATCTATCTCTTTCATCAATTTGTCTACATCTACTCCGCCGTTGCTTTTCAAAGGAATAAATATAATATTGTAGCCGTTTTCTTTATATTTCTTTGCTGTCTCATATATTGAACTATGCTCACCTGCACTGATCAAATATTTTTTCTCTTTCCTAGTAATATTAGCGTGAAGTACTGCATTATTACTCTCTGTAGCACTGCCCGTAAATATAAAGGTTGATTTATCCTTCGCCTTAAACTTTTTTAGAAAGTAGTCTCTAGCGTTATCCAACATTACTTTTACATCCACCGACGGAGCATATAGTGAGCTAGGATTATAAAAGAATTCGCTCGCGTTATTATATGCTTCGAGCGATTCTTTACTAATCTTAGTGGTAGATGCATTATCAAAATATAACATAGGTTTATTATATCACATTTTGACTCATTTTACAATAATTTATGGTAATAGATTCAAAGTTTTTCCTATTATCGAACCATTTAGATAGACCTCAGGTACTTTACCTACTATTATGCTTTCGGCGAGCAAGACTTGATTAGTAGTATAGATATCATAAGCCTTTATTGGCAATACAATATTCACATGTACATTTATGTTTAGATACAAAGTATGTTTCGTCATATTGATGCCGACCGACTCAAAGACGCTTTCGAATTTACTACTGACAATACCTATAGGAGTTAATTTTAAATTAATCTTTGGCCCGCGACCTATTAAAAATGGTATTCCAGAAAATGTACCTATATTGATATTAAGTCCCTCTTCTCCTAGATATTCCATTTGTCTATTAGTTTCATTGACTATCTCGCGTGATAGATTATTAATAGCAAATTGGTCTGCCACAAAAGATGAGATTTCGCCTGTAGCTGTGTAGTTTATGTCTATGAGACTATCATATTTGACATTAGCGCTCAATGTGTTGCTTACTGCTCTATTTACCGCAAATTCTGTAAGGGCGTTTGTCTCGCTTGCTGTGTATGTCTTTATGACGGGACTAATGACAAAAAAATAATAGAAAAGCAGGATAAATATTATGATAATTATCGCGATTTTGAGAGATCGTTTTCTATTTTTTTTCTTAATCGGCATATGAATAAATATTATTATATTGCTATAAATATCTATTTTCGCCTAAATATTACAAAATCTCTATGCTATAATGCGAATTAGTGACCGCCTCGCTTAGTTTTGCTACTAAAAATTAAAGCAAATATAAACGAGGCAAAAATCGCCATGGCGATGCCTCCCGCAGAAGCTGTCAGCCCTCCAGTAAATACGCCTATTAGACCATATTCCTGACTAGCCGTGATCGCACCACGAGCAAGAGTAGCTCCAAATCCAATGATAGGCACACTAGCCCCCGCCTTCGCAAACTCTCTAAAAGGTGCGTAAATATTTAATACTTCCAATATCATACCTATTATTAGGAATAAAACTAATATCCTAGCGGTAGTGATTTTCGTCCTAATGACTAATATTTGTGCTAAAAAGCATATAAATCCACCTACAAGAAAAGAAATGACATAATCTAAAATATTAATCATTTTGTCTCTCCTTTTTTATAATTTTAGTAGTTTTTGATCGGGTAATTATTTTTTTCTTATTTGATGACTGTGTATTTTTATCCTTTTCACTAGCAGTGTCTAAAACCAATTCTACTGCGTGTGCTATGCCCGGAATAGTATCCCCCTGCTGTGATGTGGTAGTACTCATCAACGCCCCTGTCGAGACGATTAGTACGCGTTTAAAATCACCTTTCAGCATTTTATGCAATACATATGAATTAAGCACGCTAGCACTGCATCCTGCACCGCTACCGCCCATAAATACACGCTCAGTTTTATCAAAAATCATACAGCCACAATCTGCATAATTTTTACCTAAAATAATATTTTCATGTTCGAGCAAATCGATCAAAATTTCGCTACCTAATTTGCCTAGATCTCCTGTTAAAATCATGTCATAATCTTTTGTACTGTGATTGGTATTTTTTAAATGTGTTTTGATCGTATCTGCAGCTGCAGGTGCCATAGCTGCTCCCATATTATTTACATCAGTGATACCAAAATCTATTACTTTTCCGAAAGTGACAGCATAGATTTTGATTTTGCTTTTTTCATTAGTAATTATGCTCGCTCCGCCACCCGTGATGGTCCATTGTGCTGTAGGTGGTCGCTGGTTGCCCAATTCTAGTGGAAACCTATATTGTCTCTCTGCACTACTAAAATGCGTACATGTACCTGCTACGATGTGTTTAGCTATACCTAATTCTATAAACAAACTAGCGATAGCTAGAGATTCTGTCATAGTCGCACACGCAGAATATAGACCTACAAAAGGTAACTCTAGTTCTCTAGCGGTAAAAGACGAACTCACTATTTGATTGAGTAGGTCACCACCAATGAAAAGGTCAATATCTCTTACAGATAGGCCCGCCTTGTCTATTGCTCCCAATATAATGTGCTGTAGCAATTTTCGTTCACTTTTTTCGAATGTCTTTTCTTTCATAGTATCATCTTTGATAATATAATCAAAATAGTCTTTTAGTGGACCTTTACCTTCTAATGGACCCACTATAGAGTATCCGCTTTTCAGATATACTGAATGTTTTAAAATATGTGTCTGCATGGCTAGCTCCTACATAAATAGGCCAATGAAGCCACAGACTATAGAGCCTACTACTCCACATACGATCACTGGACCTGCGATAGTGAACATTTTGACACAAATTCCATATATGATACCTTCCTTCTTAAACTCAATCGCTGGACTGGAAATAGAGTTTGAAAAGCCCGTGATAGGTATGACCGAGCCAGCACCGCCCCAGGCGCCGATGATATCATAGACTCCTAATCCTGTCAAAAAACAGGTGATGAAAATGATACTCATCAACATACATGTACTTACTTCGCTTTCGGTTAAGCTCGGGAAAAGATAGGTATAAAGGTCAAAAAATCCTTGACCTATGGCGCATATTATTCCACCTAATATAAATGCCTTTACTAGCGACGGCCAAGCTTTCGTCTTTGGCACCTTGGATTCTACATATAGATTATAATTTACATTTCTTTTATTTTTGTCCATATATACTCCTACCTGTTGATTATTGACGAAAACAAAAATCTTTATAATTAATAATCAAAAATTGCAAAAAATAAATAATATTTCAAAACCTAGCCATACTAAAACTAACAAAAGGAGATATTATGAAAAAAATTATACCTATTGTATCAATATTGAGTGCGGGAGTGTTGCTTTCTGGCTGTGCTGATAGTAATGCGAAGGTTGATAATAGTGATATGTTAAGGACTATATCTGAGTTTGAGACTAGCGTAGACGAATATACTAATACCGATAGTGATCGACTCACTAAAGTCGCACTCAATAAGTATAAACTGACTCTATCTATACCAAAAGATGCCACTTTGGTGAGCAGTGAAAATTCAAATAATGGCATAATGACACTAGAAGAACCACCTATTATAGACGAAGATTTTTCGTTCAATGAAAAGTCGGATAAAATAGCTACGACTGACGATGAATCTAGAATAACGCCTATCACTCCTTCAGATACAGATACTGGTCTGGATATAGATAATACTAGCGACACTGATGACACCGCAAATGGGTCTGACATAGACAATGATACTATAGAAGAAGACACGCCAGATACATCAGAAGATACCTCATCTGATGAGCAAGGTGAAGCAGATGCCGATGAAGATCTCGACATAGAGGATATTTCTACGCTATATTCACTGACAGAGGATATTGACGGCTCATGCGAAGAGTTTTGTGAGCTCAAGGAAGAAATAAACGAAGCAATCACTGAGACTGAAAATTTGATCAAGAAAGTGCAATCACAGGAAATAGAGCTTACAGCTGAGCAAAGAATGTTTATTTCAGAGCAAGCAAAACAACTAAAAAAATTAGGAAGAGAATTGACCAATGTCACTAATGAATTAGTCTATAATCTGAGTGATATATCGACATTATTACGCGAGAGCGATAGTTCGATAGACGATTTATCTCTAAGATATCTGATCGTACTAAACAATCTAATGAATGGAAACAACCTTTTAGAAAATGGTCTAAGATCACTATATATGATCAATCATCTATACAATACTGATCCTACGAACAATCCAAACATGCGTGGTGAAATATTATATGGATTTAGAAGGAATAATGAGGATCCGATCATAAATAATTATACAATAGAAAATGGTGAAATTACGGAAAACCAATTAAATATTCAGACTGACGAAAATACAGCAGACGATGACCAAGAGTCTACTGAGATTCCTCAAACTAATAACAAAACAAACATAGATACTTATAATACAAATAAGAAAAATATAGATAGTTTCTTTAATACTGCACTACTGGACAATCGATTTATGTATGGTAATGGTAATAATATGTACATTCCATATATGAATTATAATAATAATTACGCCAACATGCAGAATAATGTAAATAATACCACTAACGGTGTAAATAATATTGAGAATACACAAGATACAGGTATGAATAACAATCAAAATACAGACACGACAAAAAAGAAAGAGAAGAGATTTAAGAAAAATATAGACACTTATAGAGATGAGAATACACCTACTTTAAGTGCCAGATTTAAGAATTTTAAGCAATCGGTATCTGAGTTTTTCTCTAAATTTAAAAAACCAAATGATGCCCATTACAGAGCGCCGATTCACAAACTAAACAATGATGATTAATTATTCATATTTGATATAAAGCAATCCTTCATTTCGGACAACACTCTATTCTCTATCCTACTCACTTGAACTTGGCTCACACCAAGTTCTTTTGCTATTTCACTCTGAGTTTTATCAAAATAATAGCGCATTATGATGATTTGTTTTTCTCGGGCGGTCAGTTTCTCTATCATTTCCCTTATAGCTAATTTGTCCATAAATCCGTCTAGGCTAAAACTATCACTTAATTTATCTAGAATACTAGTAGAATCAGAATCATCATTATATTTATCATTCAAGGATAATGGGGAAGTATTAGCCTCTAGGACAAAGACGAGATCGCTTTTGTCCATATTGAATTCTTTTGATAGCTCTTCTAAAGAGGGATCTACTCCATGCGCTTTATTATATTCATAGATATAGTTTTTGATCTTTATAGCAGTATGTTTGATACTACGCGAGACCTTCATTGTCCCATCATCGCGTAAGAAACGCTTGATCTCACCCGCTATCATTGGCACTGCATAAGTGGTAAATTTTACATTGAAGCTGGCATCATAATTATTAATTGCTTTTACAAATCCCAAGGCGCCTAATTGATACAAATCATCATATTCTATTCCTTTATTGAGATATCGTTTTACCACGCTTTTGATCAAAGGGGAATTTAAGGTTATTAGTTTTTCTTTTGCTAAATCGTCACCCATCTTTGCCTGCTCTAGTAATTCTGATGTTTGCTCATTAGTCAGTAGCATTATAGCCCCACTACATTATTATCTATATCTTTTATCATACTGACAGTCAGACCTTCTTTGTTGTT
>CALWFA010000041.1 GCA_944377465.1 uncultured Clostridia bacterium | reverse complement strand
TGGAAGCCTAGTGCTTCATCTGGTAGCTGGAGCAGTAGCGTCACATACGCTGCAGGCACGAGCTTGACTGGTAAATATGGCTCTGTGACATTGGTGGCTCAATGGACTATCAATACTTACACGATCAGCTTCGACGAAGCGGGCGGAAATGAAGTCAGCGATATCAATTACACCATTACATCTACGACTACACTGCCTAGCACGACACGAAATGGATATACCTTCGCAGGCTGGAAGCCTACGACTAGCGCGGGTGGCTGGAATAGTGGTACGACATATACAGCAGGCACGAGTGTAAATGGCAAGTACGCATCTATCACCATGACTGCACAATGGACTATCAATACTTATACTATTACCTTCGATGAAGATGGAGGTACGCCAGTCAATGATATGGAATACAATATCAATTCGACTAGCACCTTACCTATCACTTCTCGCAATGGCTACGCATTCTTAGGCTGGAAGCCTACGACTAGTGCGGGTGGCTGGAATAGCAATGATGTCTATGGTGAAGGCTCTGAAGTGACTGGCAAGTATGCTGATATCACTTTGGTAGCACAATGGTCAGATCCTATTGATTATCAGATTACTTTCGATGAGGCAGGCGGTAGCGATGTGAGCGATATTAGCTACAATATCACTTCTACGACTACGCTTCCTAGCACGACTCGAAACGGATATACCTTCGCAGGCTGGAAGCCAGAGACCAATGAAGGCAACTGGGATACTGGCAGAAATTACTCAGCAAACACTAGTGTGAGCGGACAGTATGGAAATGTGACATTAGTGGCTCAGTGGACGGTCATTAGCTATACTATTACCTTCAATGAGAACGGCGGTAGCGCAGTGGACGATATCACGCATAATATCGACTCTAACGCGACTCTACCTAGCACGACTCGAAATGGATTCACCTTTGCGGGTTGGAAGCCATCTAGCACGGCTGGTGGCTGGGACGCTAGCGTAAATTATCCAGCAGGCACGAGCGTGAATGGTAAATATGCGTCTATTACTATGGTAGCGCAGTGGAATGCGACTCCATATACTATCACCTTCGACGAGGCTGGGGGCAACGCTGTGAGCGATATCGATTACACTATTGAATCGACAGCTACATTGCCATCTACAGCTAAAGCGGGCTACACCTTCAATGGCTGGAAGCCTGAGACTAGCGTGGGTAGCTGGTCGAATAGTCAGACTTACTCTGCTGGCACTACTCTCACTGGTAAGTACGGCTCAGTCACTATGGTGGCTCAATGGACAGTACAGACATATGACATTCATTACTATGACCAGGGCGGAGAGACCTTCAGCGGTTCATTCTCTGGCGCTTATCCTACTACTCACACATATGGTACGGCTACGACTCTAGTGAGTCCGACTAAGGCAAATTATAACTTTGATGGCTGGTTTGTAAATAGTGCATGTACAGGTTCTCCTATCACGACTATCGGGGCTACCTCGTACACCTCGGATATCAACTTGTATGCAAAATGGACTATCAACGCTCACACTGTGACGATCAATGTGAATAATTCTGCATACGGTAAAGTTAGTTCGACGAGTGTAGAGGCTCCTCATGGCAGTACTATTACTACGAGCGGAGCGACTCTCACGATCCGATCTGGCTCAGAGACTATCGCGACGATCACCGCTACAGCAAATGCTGGATATATGTTTGAGAGCTGGACGAACGCTAGCGGTACAGTGACGGCAGACAAGACTATCACAGCAAACTTTGTGAAGACAGTAGAGATCAATATCGAAGTGGTAGGTATAAATTCTGATGAGACATTCGGAGTCTACTACGATGATACGACTTATACCAATGACTTTAATATGGTATCAGGTGGTACTTTGAGAATCCTTGCTAGCACAGGTGCAGGCAATGGAGAAAATTCATACAGAATCGTATCTGTCTACAGAAATAATACTCGCGAAGTAGGTCCTTACTCTGGCGAGATCACGACTACGGGTATCACAGGCTCGACTTGGGAGAATGTGACTGACGATGTTACGATCAGATTTGAGTTCAAGTACGGATACAAGATCGAGACTGAAGTGACCGAGTCTAATACTGATGGCGTGACGGTAGACGCTGGTGATGAAGTCACGAATGAAGGTATCATCTCAAGCGACGCGGCTGTTACTATTGAGATCGACCTTGATACACTTTTGGGCGGTGCTGACAATAAAGAATATCTAGGTATCGTTTACAAAGAGCAGGGTTCTGACAGTACATCTAGCATCGGCACAGAAGGCGGTGGAGTATTGAGCGGATCACAGTCTGGCAATAAATACACTTACACCGTTGAGGAAGGGGCAATCATTGATAGCATCACAGTGATCGTGAAAGAGATCGTACCTATCACACTCACTTGGCATACTGGCGATCCTTCTACGATACAGTTAGTGTCCGAGGAAGGCTTCATCAGAGTATTGACGAATGGCTCTAGCTCATACAATTTGTACGCAAGCAAATGGGAGATCACAGTGTCTAGCGGTAGCGTGGATCTCAATGATCTAAAAGCAATATTTAGCAACAACGCAAACAATGTCACTCAAGAGGGCGGTAAATTCTATCTGACAGTGGCATAGAAAGCTGAGCTGATAAACTATCAAGCATAAAAAAAGAGAACATTTTGAGATGTTCTCTTTTTTGTTTTAGTGATAGTATGAAAATGTGATTGATTTTAAAGCTCAAAGACTAAATGCATGAGAATGAGATATAGATTCATGGCAAATTGACAGCTTTATTATACACTCGCTCATCATATTTTATCCTATTCGCTAACCATTGTTGCGAACTATAAGAGGGTGCTTATCTAGTGCTCTTTTTTACTATTTTCGGTCTCAGGATCCTTTGTTTCGTCCGGTTCGGCTGACTTTTTTGGTGAAATGTAGATCGAGTAAGTCTCCTTGTCATATCCATAAAAATCACATACTGTGTCGTTATAATACTTTTGACATTCGTCTTTCATGATATTGGCACTTTCTCTGACAGATAGATCGGCTCTCGGATAGATCGGTTTACCTATCTGGATCGTGATAGTCTTTTTATGACGGAAGAATTCGTACTTTTTCTTTTCACGGAAGAGTATGACTATCGGCACCACTGGCACATTATTTTCACTAGCTATCTTGAAGGCTCCGATCTTCAATGGTCTGCTACGCTCATATCGAAACCATAATGCAGACTCGGCGTACATATGTATGAAGCCACCCTTTTTTAGTATCTCTTTGATCGTGCGGTTTAGATTTATGGATGCGTCTAGTGAATTTGAGAGCGGTAATACTCCGCACGCCTTGAATATATATCCGATCGGACCACGCTTCATATTGTGATTCGCAGCCACGACATAGAAATTCTTTTTATTCACAGCTTGCATGTTCATCAATATATCGAGATAATGTACATGATTACTAATAGTGATCGCTGATTTTATTCCCTTCAGATTCTTTCTGCCTTTGATCTTGAGATTAAAGGCAAAGCCATTTACTATAGGTCGAAATACATAGAGGAGTGTCTTTAATACTGTACGAGTGATTTTATATAAAATATTCTTGGGCACATAGACATATTTACCATTGATGTCTTTCATATTGTGAGTAGAAAATTTCGTAGTGTGTACATCAAATTCACCTTTTTTTGCGAGCTGGTCTAGAATGTCTTTGTATTCCTGAGAATTTGGATTCAGCTCCATGGCGTGCTCATCGTATTTATATGTCGTATTAAGAGGCTGTTTCATCTGATTCCTCGATCGCTTTGATGATGTATTTGGCGACATCTTCTGAACCATTATTGTGTTTGTCTATCTTTTTACAGTTTTCAATGTAAGGCTGGAGTAGGGACGGATCCTGTATCAATTCCTCTACTTTCTTTCGTATCTTTTTGACTTTATATATCGCCATGCCACATTTGAAGGTGTCTACGAAAAGTTTTGTAGTAGATTTTTCTATAGGGTGTGCGTAATAATCAATGAGCACTGGAGTATTCATAAATACACTGTCGAGTACAGCATTCGGTCCTGCCTTTGTGATGAAAAGATCACTAGCACAATACAGCTCGTGCACATCAGGCGTAAATCCGCTCGTGATGAGTGTAATATTCGGCTTTACATCCTTTTCTTTTGCTTTAAAGTAATTATATACCTTTTCATTTTTGCCTGCGAGCATGATGATCGTGAGCGGAAGGTCTGTCTTGAGGAGCTCTTTACATACTGATTTTGATTTTGCACTAGCGTATGCACCGTCCGCGATTATTACGCAGAATTTATCTTTTGGAATGTTGTATTTTTCTCGATATTTCTCTTTATCCTGATGAGCATATATGATCTCGTTTCGTGCAGTGAAAAATACTTGCTTTACTTCGTCAGGGTTGAAATGGCGCTTTTTGATAGCTTCTTCGTATGCTCGTGGATTATTTACGATAAATAATCCGTCACGATTGTCCCACCATGCGTGAATATTGTTGTCAGGATTATATGTCACTAAAATACACTTAGGATTATATTTTTTGCGATATTCGACCCCACATAATGTCATGAAATAATGCGTGCTCACTATCACATCAGGCTTATGTTTATCGATCGCTTTCAGCGTCTCATTTAGTGCCTTTTTAAACAATGTATGATGCAGTCCTACCATGAACTTTTGTTTGCCCAGTATGTCAATTAAGGCAAAAACTATATTTCCATAATTCTTGATCTTATTTGTATTTTTGGTCTGATTGATGATGAAATTATTGAATTTAATCATCGTAGGATTGTTATCTTCCTGCATGATATAACTATCGATGATCTCAAGACTGCCGTCATTTAGACGCTTTAAGGCATCAGATATGGATTTGATAGAAGTGATATGACCCATGCCTGATTCCATATATGTCATTAGTACTCTTTTCTTCATATTATCTCCATTTTATCTATAGTAATGATTGTTTGATTAGAATTAGTATAGCCAAATTTTTTATTAATTACAAATAAAAATATCTAATTTTAAAAAATGTCGACTATTTATCGACATTTTTATGATCTATTTTGCTTTGCTTTGACTTCTTTTTAGGTTTAATATCGACTTCTTGGATAGGTTTCCATTCAGCATCTATTAGGCGAGATTGTCTAAAATATGTGACATTTGGACAAACTCTTCTATGGATGACGACCCCACGACCTGCGGATACGAAGCCGACGATATCATCACCATACATAGGATGACAGCATCCAGCAAATTTGATCATTATATTGTTTAGTCCCTTTAGTGATATTTGCTTGTCTGTAGGGGTCTTTAGTTCCACTCGACTCATTTGAGTAGAGCTCATCTCTTCGATCTTTACTTGTTTTTGATAGGCGAGAGCGAGTTTGTTTGCTACCAATTTTGCAGAGATAGAATTCGTACCTATATTTGAATAAAACTCATCGACATCCGTGATATTATAATAGGACATTATGTCGTCGAGATGGGCTTTTTGCAATAATTTTGATACGGAATATCCCTTTTCACGAATTGCACTCTCTAGCATGGATTTGCCTAGTTTGATATTTTCTTCTTTCATATTTTTCTTGAAGAAAGCATTGATTTTTGATCGGGCATCGCTCGTCTTGCAGTATTTGAGCCAGTCGCGTGACGGACCTTTTGAATTTTGATTCGTAATGATCTCTACTAGGTCGCCATTGTTTAGCTGAGAGTTCATAGGCACCATTTTCCCATTTACTTTTGCCCCTACACATTTATTGCCGACCTCACTATGTATCATGTAGGCAAAATCTATAGGAGTAGAGCCAGATGGTAGATAGATCACTTTTCCCATAGGGGTCTGCACGAATATCTCATTATTATATATGTCTTGATTCAGAGATTCTGCTAGGTCGTCTATGCTCACATCTTCATTCTCCATCATCTGCCTGAGCCATGCTAGACGCTGATCTAGTGAGTCGCGCTTTGATCGTTTCTCTTTGTAGACCCAGTGTGCAGCCATACCGTATTCTGCGTATTTATTCATCTCTTCTGTCCTGATCTGAATCTCGACAGGGAAGCCTTCAAATTTTACCGTAGTATGAATGGACTGATAGCCATTAGGCTTAGGTGTAGCGATATAATCCTTAAATCTATTAGGCATCGGCTCCACCACTGAGTG
>CALWFA010000040.1 GCA_944377465.1 uncultured Clostridia bacterium | reverse complement strand
GCGATCACATTCTCTTCGTCATTATATTCTGGCAATATCTCACCTAATGCAGACAATCTTTGCATGATGCCATTGATGTTAGCATCTAGCTGAGTATGTTTTCCTTTGGTCTTTGGTCCTATTTGAGTGTTGAAATAGTGACCTTTGTATGACCATTTCTGCTTCTCAGGATTGTAATCTAAATGCTTCAGCATCTCTACCTGTGCAGTCGTAAACCAAATCTTGCCACCAATCTCAAGCTCTTCAGAGACTTCTGTATCCGACACCACTATATGTTCATCGATCTGCTCTCTAAAGAACTTCATGCTAAGCAGTCCTTTCATCATCTTGACCCTGCTATCTACACGGTCAAAACTCTCATCTCTGAGCACTTCTTGTCCACTTGAGGTGTAATTCAATGCTTTAGCATCGTATTCTGCCTGCTTATTCTCAATAGTGATTTTGAGAGATTCGCTAGGATGTCTTCTATACTGTCTCTGCAGTTTCTTGATCTCTTTTTCGAGATTCGTCATCTCTTGTCTATAGATACTGAACAAAGGAGCGTTCGTTTCGTTGACTTCTCCCTTGCCATTTACCATTCTGAACTCAGCCATATAGTGCGTAGTAGAGAAATCTTCTACTTTGCCTTCCACCTGGCGCATTCTATCCAAGAATACTCTATAATAATCAGCTTTCTTTCGCTGAAAATCTGCTCGATACTCATCTGATGTTCGTGCCGTCTCAATAGCTGTCTCAAGGTCTTTCTCTGATAGATTTGGATTATTTTTCTTTACCTGCTGTTTAATATATTTTTCAAAAGCAGCTTCCATATCAAAGCTATTCGAATATATGTCTATAAGGTCAGAATTGACTTCCTTCTCCAAGCCTTTTCTATGCTCTGTAGTCCTGTCTTTAAATTTATATTTTCTACCATTTTTTATTCCACCAATAATTAAATGAGCTGCGGTCGCAAGAATAGGCGTAGCCACTACTGCACCAACTGCCACAGCTAGCGCTACAGGATATAATGCCAAGGCAAATATTCCGCCTACATTAGAGATTCCAACAGTAGTAGCAGCTATATTCTTTAGACCTTTCTTGACCTCATAAGATATATGTTTGCCAGTCTCATAATGTGGCCCACCTTCAAATTTTTTCGTCTTGCCATTATATACTAGCGTACCGCTCTTTAAGAATCTGTAATCATTAGTATCATGAGCATGGTCTTCTCTCGTGATTGTATCCGTGTAATGATATCGGACATGATCTGGATCCAGCTCGACGAAACGGTCTCCGTCCAAGACTTTTTCTATATCGTATTGATTGTTCTTATATTTTTCGATGAAATCAGTCTCGATCTGTCTTAACTTTTCATCTTTATTGTCAGTGTACAGGTCTTCTGTAATGATCACGCCGTCGACTGTCGTATCCAATGTCATATCTAATTTATACTTAGGCATTCGCATCGGCTCGCACTCTTGATAGCCATTGAGATTAGTAGTCGTCTGAATGACATCACATTGTGAGATAGCACGAGTCGTCTCGACCAGACGCACTGCGTTTGATAGTCTCAATGTCATACCATTTATTTTCACTTCTGCTCTAGATTTGAAAGTGTCTTTAGGTACGATTACGCCCTTGTTTGCCTCCAGCGGTTCGGTACGCACAAAATAGCAGTCAAATTCGCCTTTTGTGGTATAATCATAGCAGATCGGACGCACTGCAGTGCGCTCTTCTACATATCTACCATCTCTTAGTCGCAGATATGTGCCCTCTGCCAATATATCTTCCGTATCATTGGTAGGCTGTAAAGTATATTTATTGCTAAAACCGATCATCACTTGATCCGCTGTAAGTGGCTCAGTAAGGATAGGCTCACTAGACGCTGTCATCTTCACATATACAGACTGTCCTATGAGATCATTTGTGAAATGCTCGATGGTCATCGGCGTCTCAGCCGGTCTACCATCTACTACGGCATATATCTGATCCAGACTGACCATAGTGTCTACAGTGTCGCCTTGCAGTCGCACTTTGAAAAAGTTTGCGACATTTCTGTCTGGTTCTACATGATAGTTTGTAGTGTCTAATACATGCTGACCAGCATCCGTACGCGATACCTGCACAGAATAGGACGGATCAATCTCTATATTTCTAGTAGTCAATGTACTCTCATCTAATACCGAACGCGTCCCAGTCGATAGATCGATAGATTCTTCCGCTGACACATTCCCCATGCTAAAAGAATAGTCGACGAATAGGTCTGTGACATATCTATTGTCTCTCGTATAAAGGTCTCGCCCGTTCAATAAAGACTGTATAATATTGTTTAGAGTGCCTACATCTAAGCGTGTATTTTGGACGGTTTCTAATCTCGATCGCGCATCTGCGATGGCTTGATTTTCGCTCTCTTGTAGATTTGCGAGCTCTGTATTTCTGCTAGCTAATTCTCTATATCTTCTCTCAGCACTCTCAGAGCGTGGTGAAGGTAAGCTTCTCATCTCTTGCTCGTTTCTAGCAAATTCTTCATCGTGCTCTCTCTTCACTCTTTCTGCTTCTTCTAACGCACTCCTAGCATCCGCCAAATCGCTTTGTAATCTAGCATTGTCACTATTATACCTTTCCAATTCTGCGCTCAGTCTAGAATCATTCATTATATCCGTAAGCGACACAAAGCGCATCCCGTCATAATATCCTATGTCTCCAGCATTTATATATTGCATAGAGTCTGAGCCCATTAGCCCAGCATATACATAGTCAGAGTCTGATAGTGAAAGATAATTATTGCTATTGACATCAATGACTCGCTTCAGTCCATATGGCACTGCATGAGTGCTACCATTTGCATTA
Organism: uncultured Clostridia bacterium; assembly: GCA_944377465.1. Taxonomy (GTDB): domain Bacteria; phylum Bacillota; class Clostridia; order Christensenellales; family UBA1242; genus Onthoplasma. The sequence goes on along the minus strand of CALWFA010000040.1, from coordinate 3,432 downwards.
CTACCATTTATGCTAGTGGATACAAAGGTCTTTCCCCATTTCGTGTCATGATATACTGCCTGCGCACTAGAGTCGACTTCATGTCCTTCGTCTTTTACTCGTATTTTTCTCTTTGCTGACTTTAGCTCTGCAAAAAATTCTTTCACAGATTTAAAGCTAACATACACATTAGGCTTCGTCTCTATTTCTAATTTTGAAATCGGAAAATATGTGGGCATACCTGAAATATTAAGCATCACATAATAGTCATCAATATTAGATGATGTAATATTCTTTTCATCTACAGGGATAAATTCTCTCTTGAGATTAATAGCCATACTTACCTCTTGTGATAATTATAACATATGTAAAATAAAAAATCAATATTTTCAAATAAAAAGACCGTGAATTACACGGTCTAAGGTTTAATCCTGTTTCAATGGAGAACGCAGACTTTCGATCTCTTCTTCTAGTTTTGCGATTTTCTCTTCTTTATTTGCAATTCGCCTTTATGTTAAATTGCTCATTCTTCGCAATTATAAACATTTATGCGATTGCTCCTCTTCCCCACTGCGAATCTAGTTCTTGCGGGGTCCCCTTATTCTCTTCTCGCCGACAGGAGCGAACCGTAGGTTCGAGCCCTGCCTAAAATACAAAAAATGCCACTACATGTGGCATTTTGGCGCCCCGAGTAGGGTGAGCGCGTTTAGAAAAATTGCCCCAATGGGCAACTTTTTAGCAGCGAACGGGAGACACAATCATCACAGCCTTTATTTCACCATCACATTGTTCAGTGATGATGTGTCGGTCCGGCTCCGACAGGAGCGAACTGTAGGTTCGAGCCCTGCCTAAAATACAAAAAATGCCACTACATGTGGCATTTTGGCGCCCCGAGTAGGGCTCGAACCTACAACCTATCGGTTAACAGCCGAGTGCTCCACCATTGAGCTATCGAGGCATTTTGACAACATTTATTATATTATAAAATATTCATGTTGTCAATAATTTTTCAGTAAAATTTCAAAATAATCTAAAATATTTTTACTTTATCTCAACTGCACTTCATCATATAGGCAATATACGCTGATCAAATTGATATAACAAATCTTAGTCACGATATTGGTCGTCTCTCTATCAAACATTTCTATCAGCTCATCACTCTCTTCTATTCCTTCAAACTTATAATCTCTTATATTGATAGAATATATATTTTCGCTATACACTCCACCAGTGTTCGAATAATACACGATCATGTCTCTATATCCACCATCGACTTCATAAATTAAATCAGGATCATTTTCCCTAAAGAGCGAGTGCCCTATATACATATTTTCATTGAAACTAATGCCTAGCAAGTCAAACAGTGTAGGAATAATATCATAAGCCGAGCAAAATCTGTCGTTCCATGTATACAACAATGCGTCTTGATTTGATTTATTCGATTCGTTCAGATTTCTTAGTCCTGGACTAGAGATTATCATAGGTATTTTATTCAGTTCAATATATCTATCCGAGTCGTTGTCGATACCCTTCATCCTATTTGATAGTGATGAATAGTATGAGTAATGATCTGAATAAAGTAGCAATGTAGTATTGTCATACAATCCTCTAGTCTTAAGCTCATCTATGATGACACCAATCGCTTCGTCCGTACCCATTACCCCACACATATAATACAGCAATTCATCACTTAAATCGGGGTCATACAGGTCACTCTCTGGGTCTGCGTAATTCTTTAATACATTCGAATACCATTCTGTATAGGTAAGGTCCTCTTCTGACTTGTCTGGATCTAGCACCCAGTCACCATTTTTATCTTGGATACAATCATCTTCGCCGTAAATGACATAGTACATATACTTGACACAATCACCTTCATTTTCGTTATAGGCATATTCACCATGTGATGAGACAGTAAGATAGAAGGTATAGAAAGGATCTGTATTCTCATTTTCTCCTGTATCTTCGTTGTAATCAGTAGGTATAATATAGTCAATGGCGTTACGAGCAAAGTCACCTTCTGCGTCCCAATGCTCCCACCACAATTCATCACCTGAATATATGTTATTGCCTGCTGAATCTTTAATGGTATCCTTACCTACTACGACATCGAAGCCCAGATTGTTGTGCGTCTTATCGCGATCGTAAAACGATATCTCATTTGAGTGTACATACGATGTCGTATACCCTAGATCCTGCAAGACTGACGGCATAGTGAAATCGAGAGCTCCGCTATTCTCTATATATTTTTTCCCTGCTATATCGTTTAAGCTATATCCGACTGGATAAAACCCAAGAATGCCATATGCTTCTGAATAGTTTGTCTTTGATTTTGCAAAGAAATTGGTAGCCACCAAGCCATCGTTATATACATTTGTATTTTCGCTATCTTCTAGATAATCTTCTCCATATATTAATGAATAGATATTTGGTGTCAGCTCGTATGATAGATTATTCAATTCACTATCATAATTACCATCTCCAAACATAAACCATTCGAGCGACTCCATCATGATGACGATGACATTATTGCCTTCATCTATGCCGAATACATCACTTGACTCATACATTGTTCCGTCGTTCATATATGATACAGCAGCATTCTTTATCTCTTCGGTATCTTCGCTAGCAAACATGTTGAATATATATCCGTAGGTTCCAAATTTAGCATAGCTTCTCGCTTTATAAAACGAAGTATTCATCAAAAATGCGTCGCTAGTAGTGTATGCGAATATTCCTTCACCGTAATCATTGATGATCGCCCTCTCATCAATGATATAGACACAAGAAAATATCTGTACACAGACAAATATCAAAATCATTACTATCGAATAATGCTGTCTTGCTTTTATCTTTTCTCTTTTGCAAAATTTTAGAATAAAATAACCGACTATTCCAATAGCAAACATCAATGCCAATAATTGTATCAATACAGCCACATTGATGAAATCAGATGTGATAGCAGCCCCCGCTTCTTTCACCATTATTAGCATATCTATAGATAACAAATCTCCATATACCATGAATAGTGTGTAGTTTATATACAATAACACCACTTGCAATATCAAAATAATAGTGTATATGACATATTGGGCAGTGTAGTTTGGTATCAGGTATATCAACATGGCTACAAATAAAATCATAGCCATATCATATAAAAAATATTCTGGAAAAATGCCCATATCCAGCATGCCAAAAGTCAACACTTCCAGCAGAAGTGTCGCAATTAGAAAATATAAAAGCATGGATAGCTTATTTCCCAGCGTTTTTAGCATTAATTTAATTATACACCCTTAAATTTTTATTGTCAAGATAAAATTGACTTGTCTAAGCCAAACATATTTGATATAATATTAGTATGTTCTCTTGGTTTAAAAACAAACATAATAATTTGATACCAGATGATGCAGAAAAAGGATTGATGACATCCAATTTTTGCAATATTAAAATCGG
>CALWFA010000039.1 GCA_944377465.1 uncultured Clostridia bacterium | reverse complement strand
GATAGTGGCGTCTCGATCAGACTAAATGGTAGCCTTGATGATAAATCAGATCTTTATTTAGGCGGTAATACTATTAATTTTACGCGAGAAGATTCAGATACTATATCATTTTCGTCGAATAGACTGGGAGTCTTCCTGTATGGCGAAAAGCTTGACTACCGTATTGCGATCATCGCTGGTATATCGGGGGTGTTTGTACTCGCTATAGGTGCAATTTTTATAGTTTACTTTGTGCGTAAGAAAAGGGTCAGACGAAGCTAAAGCCTTTTTAGAATCGATTAAACAATAAACGGATACTCTATAGAATAAATAATCATACTATCTAATCATAATACTATCATTAAGTTTTTATAAATATTAGAAAAAGTATTGACTTTTTATATCAATTTGTATAAAATAAAAGACGGAAACTCATCAGCCGAATAGAGAGAGTGACTTCGTGGGAGGGCAAAATCTCAGATTGTCCATTCAACCACGCCATATAGGAGGAGGATTTTATGGCAAAGAAAGTTAAATCAGTTGTCAAAATTCAGCTTCCTGCAGCGAAAGCGACTCCTGGACCACCAGTAGGTTCATCACTCGGTCCGCACGGAATCAACATTGCAGGATTTGTAAAAGAATTTAATGACAGAACGGCGAAACAGGTAGGATTCATCATCCCATGTGTTATCACCATTTATGAAGACAGAAGTTTTACTTTCGTCTTAAAACAGCCACCTGCAGCTGATCTTATCAAGAAAGAAGCAGGTATCGAAAAGGGTACTGACAAGTCCCGAAACAAAGTGGGTAAAATCACTGTTGAACAACTTAGAAAAATCGCAGAAATGAAGATGCCAGACTTGAATGCAAGTTCTATCGAGCAGGCTATGAGCATGATTGCTGGAACATGTCGCAGTATGGGTGTCACAGTGGAGGGCTACAATGAAAAGAAGTAAGAATTATATTGAGGCTACGAAACTAGTAGACAAGACTAAAATATATGATGCGAAAGAAGCTATGGATCTTGTGACTAAGACTAGCAAAGCAAAGTTTGATGAGACTGTAGAGCTACATGTGAAGCTCGGCGTAGATGGTCGTAATGCTGACCAGCAAGTGCGTGGCGTATGCGTGCTTCCTGAAGGTACTGGTAAGTCTGTGCGCGTATTAGTGATCGCTCGTGGAGACAAGGCAGAGGAAGCTAGAAAGGCAGGCGCTGATATCGTAGGCGACGATGATGTGATCGCAAAGATCATGTCTGGAAATTGGCTAGACTTCGATGTCTGCATCACTACACCTGATATGATGGGTGCGATCGGTAGATGTGCGCGTATCTTAGGACCTAAGGGCTTGATGCCTAACCCTAAGAGCGGTACTGTGACTATGGATGTGACCAAGGCTATCAATGATGTAAAGGCAGGTAAAGTAGAGTACCGTCTAGACAAACAAAATATCATCCATGTCCGCATCGGTAAGGTTAGCTTCGGTGCAGAGCGCTTATATCGCAACCTTGCTACTGTGATGGACGCTATTATCAAGGCTAAGCCTGCAGCAGCGAAGGGTACTTATATCAAGTCGACTTATGTCGCTACGACTATGGGTCCTAGCATAAAGGTAAACTACACGGACGCTAGATAGTAATATTTAGTCATTTCGTAGATTAAGTTTGCAATGCGAAATAAATATAAGAATTAGGAAGAAGTGTATTTTCTTCCTTTTTTAATGATCTTTCTGCACCATTTTTTAAGTGTGATAAATTCGTTTATGATTTTGATTTTCATATTTGAGATCGTTTGTTTTGTGTTTTAGCGTGTTAGATTTATTTGTAATATCGCCGAATATTAGAAAGCGTCTATGATAGCGTAAGTGTTAGATTTGCATATTATTTTTTAGTATGCATCTATAGATATTCTTTCACGCTATTAGTCTATTTTATCATGTCAGTATTATTGCTTGTTTTACTAGATATTTGTTTTGAAAAATAATGCCTTTATGATATAATAAATACGATAGGAGAGAGTATGCTTAAGATAAAGATAAAATATTTTACAGATATTGACCCGATCGTGAATATCGAGAATAAGAGCGATTGGTATGACCTCCGCTGTGCAGAGGATGTGGAGATGAAAGCGGGTGAGTTTAAGCTAATTAAGCTCGGCATCGCTATGGAGCTACCTAAAGGCTATGAGGCGCATATTGCACCGCGTAGTAGTACATTCAAGAATTTCGGCATCATACAGGCAAATAGCGTAGGTGTGGTAGACGAATCATATTGCGGAGATGATGATCAGTGGAGATTCCCGGCTATCGCGCTTAGAGATACCGTGATTCATAAGAATGATAGGATCTGTCAGTTCCGCCTAGTAGAGCATCAGCCTGCTGTCGAGTTTGAGCGTGTGGATCATCTCACGGGAGCCAATCGTGGCGGTCTGGGTAGTACAGGGAAAAGATAGAAATAGATCTCACAGGCTTGTGAGATTTTTCATTATAGATAAATGTTTTCGTGTGATCATCCATTATGAACGAATATGAAATTAATGCTTCTAGATTTATAGAGTTTTAATATTTTCTATTTCGGAGATATTAAAACTTATATAAATAGGTATATATTTATCTAAGCAAATTCATAATAAACAATATTTAAATAAAGGCAAAAAAATAAATAATAAATAAAATTAATGCGTTAATTAAGATAAATAATTAAAATTAAATATTAAATAAAAAATACCAATAAAATACGGTAAAATTCATAATAAATAATGCAATAAAATGTGATAAATATTTTATAAGCTACTATAAAATAGGTAATAATTAGTAAATAAGACAATAAAATCAGTAATAAATAATATAAAAAATAGACTTGAAAATGCGGTAAATAAAGACACAAAATAATATATAATAAATCATAAAAAATATTAGATAATCATTCTGAATAAGAAATCTTAATAAATATAAAATATTTTGTATTTATAGTTAGGAAAAATCTCATGATATGCAGTCATGAGATTTTATTTTATGCGTTTGTCGGTAGAGTCTAGTAGGATATTTATTGATTTTGCTTTATTTGCGAGTCTGCTATAGATGCGCTCGTCATATCGATTCAATATATCCTCTTGAGATAGATTCGTAGAGATGATAGTGGGCAGATTTTTCACTTGTCGCATATTGATGATATTGTATAGATACTCTTTGGTGACATTTTTTAGTAGTGGCTCAGTGCCTAGATCATCGATCAATAGTATCTCCGCGTCCATTGCGTCACTGAGACCGAATGACTTGCCTGTATGATATAGTCTAGCGAGTTCGTTTAGCTCGAACGCGGTCTTAAAGCAAACGACATATCCCTTCTTTAAGAGCTCTCCTGCGATGCATTCCAGCAATACAGTTTTTCCGGCCCCCGATGCGCCTATGATATTGATATTCGTCTTGCTGACATTAGGATAATTGTTGCACCAAGTGGACAGTACTTCCATAGCCTTTATATCGTGGGCATTCATGATTTTTTTATCTAAATCGGCGAACGATTTAAAATTTGTTTGGCTACTGCTTAGTCTAGATAGTCGTTCATTCAGCTCACGCTTCATGCATTCGCACATCTGTCCGTTCGCAATGCCTGTATCTTTGCAAATATGGCACTCATATTTTGGGGATAGACTGCTAGGAGAGAGGTGTTTTTTAGTTAGGTATTTTTCTATTTTGCCTTTTAGCTCAGCTACATCCTTTCTGAGCTCGGCACAATCCTTTGAATATTGGTCACGCATTAATTGCAATTCTTTTTTAATAAGGTCGGTATATATTTTATCAAAAGCGCTATCTTTTTTTAGCTCGGCGATCAGTTCATCGCATCTTTCAGTCGCCTTCACGCGTTTTATAGCGTAGTCCTGCTTGATCTCTTCTATGATTTTCTTCCTATTCATACTACACCTCGACTTCGTCTAGATTGGTCAGGAAACTGCTGATCTGCTCTTTTGTGTAATTATTGTGGATAAATGAAGTATCATTCTTATTAGTCTCCACTTTTTCAGCCTTTACCTTGTCGAGCGACTTTAGACCTGCACTATTCCAGTTCGCTAGGATCTTATTTAGGTAACTCATGGCATTACTAGTCCCTGTCGTGAGAGTCGCCCCATACATGATGATCTCGTGACTAAAGCCCCAGTCTACAGTCCAGACCCGATAGAAGCTCCTATCCGCATTATTCACATTTCGTGCGAGATGCATCGCGTCTATCACTTCTTTGATTAGCTTGTCTTGAGCGAGATTCTCAGATAAATATCTATTATAGGCATCGAGCGAGACGATACCCAGCTTATATAACTTCTGAATGATATTATTCATACCTTCCAGTGTCTTTATTGTGGAAAGAAAACAGTTATTCGCGATCGTCTTGAGCACAGGGAAATCATATCCCATATTCAGCCACACGATGATATATGTATCCACCTCTTTTGATAGATCTTCGTAGAAAATGCCGAGTTCTTTATTGATCGCAATGGCGATATTGTATAGATTGTCCTTTTCTTTTTCATAATTTTCTATCTCGCTTACGGACATTAGCTTCATCTCAAAGTATTTAGTCAATTTTTCATCTAAGATGTTTACATCTAGGCGCTTTTTCTTTGCTCGCAGGCTCTTTACCACATACACGATAGTATTTAGCTCAAAGCCGAAGGCGTTTAACCATTTATTTAGTAGCTCGCGATCTTCGATCTGCACTCGTCTCTTGCTACCCATAGCGGACAAAATTAGCTCCATATTATCATCAGCCAGTCCGAGATCTGCGATCTTTTTATTCACCGCATCTAGCGTCAGTATACCCTCGCGGATCCAATCTTTTGCGACCGTCAGGACATAATTAGGGCTGAGATTAAAGCCTTTATAGTTCACACAATAGTGAATGATCTCTAGCAGAGCGGGCTGTTCGATATGCTTACGCTCCATTAGGTCATAAAACTCAGCAAACTCATTGGGCATGATGAGACGCTCTTTAAACATCTCTTGCACTTGGATATTGAAATCGGTGTATTTGTCCGTCTTGAATTTTTTAATAGAGCGACCGCTTGATACGATCGGCAGGTATCTCACTTCTATAGGGTTTGTGGACAGCACTTGCACCAGTCCTTTGTCTTCCCAATATTTGAATAGCGAGATGACATCGTCTTCGCTGATCTTTAGTGTAGACGCAAAGTATTCTAGCGAATTGTCGCTGTCGTCAGAGGCGCATTTACTTAGTCCTAAAATATATGCCTTTACACAGAGATCAGGAGCACTGGGCAAAAATTCGTTGATAAACTGATTGTCTATCAGCGTCTTGTCGTTTGATTGGTAGCCCATAGAGTATTTACAAAATGACATGCATATATATTAGCATAAAAAATTCATTTTGTCTATTATAAACTATACCCTTTATATGCCAAATTTAGACAGGCAGGGTTCTATATCTCGCATGCTCTGCATAGAATTGTGTATGAAAAAACTGATGATAGTATTGCTAATATTCGTTTTTGTGTTTGGACTGACGGCGTGCGGGAAGAAAGATGATATAGTAGATCTATCTAAGGATCTATCCACATATAATATGGATATCTCGCTAGACGCCAGCGCGAAATCGGTGCAGGCAAGGCTGGACCTCACCTATGTGAACAACACTGATGCTATGCTAGACGAAGTACGATTTCATCTATATCCACAGTTCTTTGAAGAGGGGGCTACTGAGCATGTCGTCTCAAATACAAAATTGAATGATGCATATCCAAACGGCATGAGTTATGCCGAATTTGATGTCACGCGTGTGCAGGTGTCTAATGAAGATAGGTCGGTGGTGTATAGCGGAGAATACGAAGATATCTTGGTCGTCACGCTGGATTCTTCCTTGCTCCCGGGTGATAGGGCTAGTATTATTATTGAATTTTCGTTTATATTGCCGAATTGTGAGCATAGGTTTGGCTATGGTGACAATACGATAAATCTAGCGAATTTTTATCCGATAGCCTGTGTATTCGAGGCGGGCAAGTTCAACGAATCACCATACAATGCCAATGGTGATCCATTCTATAGTGATATGGCAAATTATAATGTCACGATATCAGTAAACGACGCAGGCTATGTGGTGGCGGGCACGGGTGACAAGGTTGATTCGCGAGTGGATAATGGTGAATATATGACTAGTTTCAGAGCAAATCTTGTGCGAGACTTTGCACTGGTCGTAAGTGATGATTTTGAATGCAAAACCGCTAGCGCGGGAGACACAGAAGTCCTCTATTATTTTTTTGGCGATAGCAGTCCAGACAGCTCACTGCAGGCAGGGATAGATGCGATAAATACCTTTAATAAACTATTTGGAGCATATCCATATTCATCTTTCTCCATAGTCGAGACCGACTTTATTCATGGTGGCATGGAGTATCCGGCCCTCATCATGATCAGCTCGGACATAGAGAATCATGACGATTACATGAATGTCATAGTGCATGAGACAGCACATCAATGGTGGTATGGAATGGTGGGTAATGATGAGTATAAATATCCTTGGCTGGACGAAGCGCTGACAGAATATTCTACACTGCTATTCTATGATGAGAATGATGGATACAATCTTACTCACTCGGAGATGCTAGATGCCAATAGATCAAACTACACTCTTTTCATCAATGTGTATGAAGATGTGCTGGGCACTATCGACACTAGTATGCGAGCAGTGGACGAATACGACACAGAGCCCGAGTATACATACTGTACTTATGTGAAAGGAGTGCTGATGTATGAGAGC
>CALWFA010000038.1 GCA_944377465.1 uncultured Clostridia bacterium | reverse complement strand
CTGACATTTTGTTTATAATAAAAATAAATGAAAATGCTTCTCCAACATCTGAAAAAGTATAAGTGGTACATGATTATTGGACCGTTTTTTAAGTTGCTTGAGACGATTTTAGAGCTATTCAATCCTTTACTTGTAGCACAGATCATAGATCACGGTGTGGAGTCTGGAGATATCAATTTTATCATAAGATACGGCATTATAATTTTAGTAGCAAATATCCTAGGTTTTGCCTTTAGCATGATTTGTCAGAAATGCGCCTCTCTTACTAGTGCGGGTGTGTCTAATGACTTGCGTGCTACACTGTTTGAAAAAATATCGAGTTTTTCTCATAGCGAATTGGACAAATTCGGCACAGCCTCGCTCGTCAATCGGCTCACCAATGACATAATGCAGGTCGAGACTGCTGTATCTATATTTATCCGCCTTATGATACGCGTCCCGTTTTTACTAATAGGTGCATTCGTATTGAGCCTTGTCATAAATATAAAGACTTCATTGATCTTCTTAGTGCTTATACCTTTGATGCTGGTGATGCTGGTGATATATATGCGCAAGACGACTCCATTTTTCACAAAGATGCGCACTAAATTAGACAGGATCAGCAAGATTACGAAAGAAAATCTTTCAGGCACACGCGTGATTCGCGCGTTCAATAAGCAAGAGGACGAAGAAAAGAGATTTTCAGATGCGAGCGAAGATTATACTGCTACTAGTATAAGAGTGTCTAAGATGACAGCGCTCCTCAATCCTTTGATATACCTTATAGTAAACATAGCGACCATTGCGCTCTTATATATCGGCTCTATTCAGATCAATATTGGTCAGATGTCGCAGGGAGATGTGATAGCACTCATCGACTATATAGCTATCATTACGATCTCACTGCTCATCTTGTCCCAGATGATAGTGTTATTCGTGCGTACGGGAGCGAGCGTCACCCGCTTAGATGAAGTGACCAAGACCGAGCCGTCGATACAGTCGACCAATACTAAGCGCATAAAGCGCACAAGTTATGACGCGATATTGGAGTTTAAAAATGTTAGCTTCAATTATTCAAATTCAGACCAAGATATTTCGTTTATCAAAAATTTATCATTTTCATTATATCCAAAACAGACGCTCGGGATCATAGGTGGCACAGGCAGTGGAAAGACGACTATTGCGAATCTGATCACTCGCTTTTACGACGCCACTCAAGGCGAGGTGCTATATAAAGGACGAAATGTGAAAGAATATCCTATATCTCAGCTCAGAGAAGAGATCAGCATAGTCCAACAGCGTAGCACATTATTCAGCGGAACTCTGAGAGAAAATATGAAGCTCAGAGATAAAAACGCGAGCGACGAAGAGATCATTGAGGCATTGAAGATCAGTCAAGCATGGTCATTCGTGTCCGAATGGACGAATGGGCTCGATCATCAGATCATGGCAGGCGGGAAAAATGTGAGCGGTGGTCAGATGCAGAGATTGACTATTGCGCGTGCGATCATTGGTAAGCCAGAGCTATTGGTCTTGGACGATAGTAGCAGTGCATTAGATTTCTTGACCGACTCGAATCTGAGGCGAGAATTAAAGAAGCTGGACTGCACTCTAGTGACGATATCTCAGCGTGCTACCTCTATCAAGAATGCCGACCTTATCATAGTGTTAGACAATGGCGATGTGGTAGGCATGGGTAAGCATAATCAACTGATGAAAGATTGCGAAATCTATCGTGAGATATATGAGTCTCAAGCAAAATAATGTATTTATCTAATTATATTTGAGCGATGTAGATTTATTTCAATAAAAGTGCAATAAAATATTAAAATAATGTAAGAAGATTAATTAATGTAACATAAAAATTATGAAAAGGAAAATATGAAGAAAAAGGGATATCAAAAATTATTATCGCAGCTCTTGCCTTATGTCCGTCCGCATAAGACAGTGTTTTTCCTGTCGGTAATTTTTGCTATTTTTGCGATCGTCGCAAACATGGCTATCCCTATCTTTTCTGGACTAGCTATAGACAATATGTTAGAGGCGGGCGCGGTCCATTTCAGAACTATATATATTTATCTCGTGATTATCGCTATTCTTACGATATTGAGTTCGCTCCTGGACTGGCTGGGTGAATATTATATGTATATTTTGACCTACAAGACAGGGCAGACCATACGAAATAGTATCTATTCAAAACTGAATAGAGTACCTATAAAATATATAGACAACAATTCACATGGCGATATTATGAATACGATGATCGCAGATGTGGAAAATGTGACTGACGGCTTCTTGAGTGGATTTAAATCAATAGTGTGTGGCATATTCCAGCTGATAGTGGTGATGGTCATAATGTTGGTGCTGAAATGGTCGCTGGCTCTAGTGGTGATCGTCGTAGCCCCGCTGTCACTCGTACTAGCCATCGTGATCACGCGAAAGAGTAAGCGCCTGTATCGAGAGCGAGTGGAGATGCAGGGAGATATGAGTGGATACGCAGAAGAGATGATCACAAATATGAAAATCATCAAAGCCTTCAATGATGAGAAAAGAACTGTAGATAGATTCAATGTGTACAATCAAAAGATGTACAAGTCGAGCGAAAAATCTATGTTTTATGCGTCTCTTGCGAATCCGTCATCGCGGTTGGTGAATGGCATTTTGTATGGCGTCATTGGGGTAATGGGTGCGTTACTCGCTATCAATGGTCAAATCAAGATAGGTAGGATATCTTCATTTCTCAGTTATTCAGACAATTTCACCAAACCTTTTAATGATATTACTAGCATCTTTGCAGATCTAAATATAGCGGTAGCGAGTGCAAATAGAGTGTTTGAATTGTTGGGAGAAAAAGATGAACTTAGCGATCGTGATTTGCCAGAGCTGAAAACCTGCAATGGCAAAGTGGATCTAAAGAATGTGGAATTTTCGTATTCAAAATCTTTCAAGTTGATCGAGAATCTTAATCTCCATGTAGAGCGCGGTCAGCGCGTGGCGATAGTGGGACCGACAGGCTGTGGTAAGAGTACCATTATCAATCTTTTGATGCGATTCTACGATGTGGTGGATGGCAGTATCAAAGTGAGCAATCGCGATATCCGTAAGGTGAAGAGGGCATCGTTTAGACGCTTTTATGGCATGGTGCTGCAGGAGAGCTGGCTATATAATGCGAGTATAAAAGACAATGTAGCCTATGCAAAGCCGGATGCGAGCATGGACGAAGTGATAGAGGCGTGCAAGCTGGCGAACGCGCACGCATTTATAGAAAAGTTGCCAGAGGGTTATAATACTATTATCACTGAGCGTGCGGACAATATCAGTGCTGGTCAAAAGCAACTGCTGTGCATCGCACGAATAATGTTACTCCGTCCGCCGATGATAATATTGGATGAAGCGACCAGCAATATAGACACTCGTACAGAAGCAAAGATACAGCAGGCGCTAGACATAGTCATGGAGGGTAAGACTTGCTTTATAGTGGCTCATAGATTGTCTACTATTGAAAATGCTGATACAATATTGGTGATGAATAAAGGTAACATTGTCGAGCAGGGCACACATAAGGAATTATTAGACAAACACGGCTTTTATTATGAATTATTTAATTCACAGTTTGGAGTATAAAAATATCAAAAATTTGCTAAATTATAGCATTTTTGATATTTTTTATAGTATTTTTTGCGATTTTTTTAATATTTAATAGAATTTTGAGCTATTTTTAATTTTGTCGCTCGTTATATAATTTCGCGAAGATCTTTAGATTATCTTTTAGTCTCTCTTCGTTTGGACTCAAGGAGATCGCTCTATTTACATATTCTACCGCCCTTTTATAATCACCCATTTCATAATAGCACATGGATAGATAGTCATAAGGTAGACTGCCCCAGCATTCAGGCATAGACATATAGTTGATCTGCCTATCGTTAATCTTTAGCATCTCTTGAAAAATGAAAGCGGACTTTACATACTCTTTGTCTGCGTAGTATTTTAGTGCCAGCTCATAATATGGCTCGCGCACATAATTTGCCTCCATAATGGCGAGCAGTAGGTATTTTTCGTGATTTTCTTTGTTGCCTAGGAAATAGTAAGATTTAGCAATATATCTTAGGCTGGATGCGCGTTCGATGTCCCAGACAGCACTTTTAAGTGAGAGGTGACGATTGAGCATGTCGATAGCTTTTTCATAATCTTTATGGAAATAATATTCGCGACCTAGATAGTGAGTGTTTCGGTCGTCCTCGGGATTTTCCTTGACTGAGAGCTCTAATAATGGCAGATATGAGGCGCGAGATTTTGTCTCATCTGCTTTATGATTGACCTGCACATTCGGTAAGTCAATGGTCTTATAATTTTGAGTGTTGATCGGTACTAATATTTCGTGTACCGCGTTTTTCCACTTAAATTCACCATTCTTATGGATTTTATCTGACATAAAGACTATTCCTTCACTGCCGTCAGGATTGAAATTCCAAGTGTAACGATACCTTGCACGATAAGTATCGGGTGTCCAGAGTGATTTTAGGACCTTGCTCCAGCCTTTTACAAAATATTCATCTATGTCAATGCAGACGCATATGTCGGCATCTCCGGGAATTAATTTCATACTGTCATTTCTGGCGGTGTCAAATCGGAATGGGTCATATGTCTTTTGCTCTACGATTATTCCTAAGTCTTTAAATTTTTCGTAAGAGCCGTCCGTACTGCCAGTATCTAAGACACAGATGTAATCTGCTTCCTTTATGGAGTCATACCATCTGTCTATGAATTTCATCTCATTTTTAGCTATTGCATATACACATATTTTATTATTCATAATTTATAGTATGAAATCACAGTCGGCAATGTGAATAATAAAAATTTTAAAAAATCTAATAAAAATAGAAAGAAATACTGTATTTTAATATGTATTTACATTATTTTAAAAATATTTGACAAATATTTTTTAATATAATAATATTTTTTTATGAAGAAAATTAGTATGTCAAAAGACGAATATTCTGTATTGGTAGACGAAGTCTTGACCTTTTTGGCAAAGGAAAATGAACAAAAATTACCTACAGATATTTCGCTAGATGATAGGCGGTGGCTGATAGACAATCTGATGCTTATCAGGACTATGGGCTGTTTGGATATCAAATTCATCTCGCTTCAGGATAGGCTTCTATCATATGAAAATAATCTTAATTCTATTATAGATGCAGGCACGCTGAAATTTAAAAAGACTGTATCGCATTTCCATGGAGATTTTATATCTCTTTCGGCAGATATGCTGACGGTGATATCGGATAGTTTGTTTGCAAGGTTTGATAGTGATGTGACTTCTTTGGATAATAGACTTGTATTGAGAGCGGGCTTAGAATTATACGAAGATTATTTCTCTGAGTGGAGGAGTGATTACGCTAAGGTCCATTATGACAAGCCTTATATCACTGATGGATATAATACACAATACGATCAAATAGCAAAGATCGTGTTCAGGCTAGACCCTGTATCTAATGAGGTAGATGAGACGAGCTTAGTAAAGGCGTTCGAAAATTTATTCGTTCAGGCACGGGAGATGAATCTACATTCGATCGCTGTACAGATCAGCGAATCGCTCTCTAAAAACATATATGATAAAATATACATTGCCGTACAAAGCGAACTGGAAAAAATAAATAAAAAATATAAAATAAAATTGATCTACATAAATGCTGATAAATAAATTTTATAAGTAAAAAAATATAAAATATACGCATTTATACGCTATTTTATAGTATTTCTATATAATTTTTCTGTTATTTTTAAATTTTTACATAAATTTATATATACGCACTTCGCTTTTTTCTAATGCACAAATTATTGAGTTTATGTTTTCTAGGAATTCATTAGCTGTAGAAATCGCTAGTTTTCTATAATAATCTTTTTCTTCAGAGGATGACCAAGCTGTTAAGATCTTGGTCGCGTTAGTTAGCTTTTTTATATAGGAAAAGATATTAAATTTTCGTATAGAAGTGATGCTTGGCTCGGGTAGATTGGTGATATTGGAGATGTTTTCTATGGCCTTGTCGATGGATGTGTTAGTCGCGTTTAATGCGTCGGTAATTGCATTGTTGTATAATTTGTCTATACCAAAATAAATAGTCTTACATTCTTGTAGGCATAAAAACAACTTTGATAGACATGTTTTTCTATCAGAATTTCCTAGCTTGCTATATTCATCTTGCATGAGTTTGAAATAATCATCGCTTGGCAGACGAAAATCATTGTATTCCATACATTACGATATGCTAAACTTATCCAAGATAGAATATAAAAGAAAAAATCACCTTGCGGTGATTATCTCTTTATGATTTCATATTCATTATTTTGCTTGTCAAGGATCGAGTATCCTAGATCGTTTATTTTATCTCGCAATTCGTCACTTTGCTTATAGTCTTTATTTAGTCTAGCTTGCTTTCTTCGCTCAGCGAGAGTGGTGACTTCCGTAGGGATCTCAAGAGTCTCGTTGTCTTCTCTGATATCTGCTAGACGCAAGCCTAGGAAACGATCGAAATCTATGATGAGTGAATATATATCTTTGCTAGGTTTATTGTTCTTTAGAGCGTCCCACATTACAGATAGGGCGAGTGGAGTATTAATATCGTCCGCTATATATTCGCTGAATTTTTCTTTATATTGTTCGATTTGAGATTTTTCTACCTTGTTTTCACCATTTTTATGCTTTAAAAGGAGTTTTTTCAGGTTATTATAGCTATCTCGTGCGTTGTCTAGTGCTTCAAATGTGAAATTTTGTGGCTTACTATAATGTGCGGATAGGAAGAATAATCTCAAGTCACATGGAGAATAACCTTTATCTTTTAGGTTGGTCAGAGTGTATATGTCTCCCTTAGATTTACTCATTTTACCGCCATTAAACATCAAATGCTCTAGGTGAAACCAAATATCCACCACTTCGTGACCGCATTTAGCATAATTTTGCGCGATTTCGTTTTCGTGATGCACGGTCTT
>CALWFA010000037.1 GCA_944377465.1 uncultured Clostridia bacterium | reverse complement strand
GAGCATCTGGCTCATGTCGCTCTCGAGCTGGGTGGAAATGATGCTTTCATAGTCCTAGAAGATGCTGATCTCGATCTAGCAGTAGAAGAGATCGTCTGGGGCAGAATGTACAATACTGGGCAAGTATGCTGTGCTAGCAAGCGCTTTATCGTCGATAGAAAGGTATTAAAAGAGTTTGAAGACAAGCTCAAAGCACGCTTGAGTAAATTAGTAATGGGCAACCCTCAGGACAAGAAGACAGACATCGGTACACTAGTGACTCAATCTGCGTGCGACAAAGTCGTAGCTCAAGTAAAGACTGTGGTAGAGCAAGGTGGCAGAATCATTCTAGGTGGAAAAGCTCACGGTGCATTCTTTGAGCCTACTATCATTACCGATATACCAAAGACTGCAGATGTAGCAAAGGATGAAGAGATATTTGCACCTGTAGTAAGCATCATACCATGTGATGGGGTAGATGAGGCTGTCGAGATAGCGAATCAGTCGAATTATGGATTGGGTAGCTGTGTGTTCACTAAAAATATGAATGTGGCATTCAAGGTCGCAAATTGCATGGAAGCTGGTGGTTGCGTGATCAATGGAGCTAGTTTCCATAGGAGCTTCGAGATGCCATTTGGTGGATATAAGAATTCAGGCATAGGCACAGAGGGTGTAATGTCTACATTCGATCAAGTCACGAAGACGAAGACTATTACATTAAAAAATATATTAAAATAATAAAAAATAATACAAAATGCATGAAATATAGGTTTTTCATGCATTTTTTTATTTAAAAGCTTATATAAATAATTTTTTAATAATTTATTTTTATGTCAGTATTTGATATCAATTTGAATATTTTTATGCTATAATAAATTTATTAATTGGGGGTAATATGGCGAAAAGATCTTCTGCGAAAAAAGTGCGTACAAAAGCCAACATGAATATATCGTTAGATGAAGATGTGGTTAGATATGCACGCAGTTCGGCAAAGAAATCGAGCAAGAATAATAAAACTTTTATCGCAGTCATAGTCTGTTTACTGATAGGTCTGGTCGGCGGATTTTTCATCTGTCAGTATGTGATGAGAAATGATTGCTTTGAGCTAATAGGTACAGACGAAATTTATCTGACATTGGGTGAAAGTTATGTAGACGAAGGAGTGCGTGCGATATCGCTAGGTCGTGATGTGTCAGATAAATATTCTATCTCTAGCACAAATATGAAAATGAATGATGATGGTAGCTTCACAGCGGACGAAGTGGGTACATATTACATTGTATATACGGTCGATGATTGGCAGTATAATATGCTATTTAAGGTGCAGAGAATTCGGCTGATCACCTTTGTCGAGCCGAGTGAAGATATGGTCGAGCAGGGGGTCGTAAATGGCTAAATCAAAGAAGAAAAGCATAAGCGTGATAGGTATTATAATTGCATTGATCATAGGCATCGTCGGTGGTGCTTTTGGCTATGCGTATCTAAATTCTCCATATGATGAGCAGTTGGTCATAGGCGATGAGGTCTATTATTCATACAATGAGACTCCGTCGGTAAACTATGTGGACATCACGAGCAGTGATGGGACTATGTCTATACACTTCCTTGAATTAGGAAATAAATATACTGGGGACTGCACATATATAAAAGTGGGTGAAGATATAGACATTCTGATCGACTGCGGGTCAAAATCTAATAGTATTCCGACCATTACGAGCTATCTAAATCAATATGTGACAGATGGCACGCTGGAATATGTCATCGTCACACACGCACACCAAGATCATTATGCGGGTTTTGCTACGAACGCAAATGTCGATAGCATATTTGATCTATATGA
The DNA here is from genome assembly GCA_944377465.1 of uncultured Clostridia bacterium. Taxonomy (GTDB): domain Bacteria; phylum Bacillota; class Clostridia; order Christensenellales; family UBA1242; genus Onthoplasma. The sequence goes on along the minus strand of CALWFA010000037.1, from coordinate 5,178 downwards.
GTGTGAAAATATCATAGATTTTGCTATGACGAATCAGGACCCAGACGCAAAGATCTTCGGTAATTACATCAGAGAGCGAGAGGCAGAGAAAGAGGCAGGGGCGAATCATTTTACAGCACTGCAGTGTTATAATGAAGAACTCGTCGAGCAGGCAGACGGAGAGATGGTGCAGGCACAGCGTGAGTATGTGCTCGATCAGACGAATAATATTTCATTTGAGATATTATATCAACAATATTATGAAGAAACTTTTAATAGAGGTGAGAATAATTATTCTGTACGTGTGTTGTTTTCACATGGGGATCGAAACTATCTATTTACCGGAGATCTAGAAGAGGAAGGGGAAGAGTCTTTGGTGGCTGAAAACGCTCTGCCCGAAGTAGATGTCTACAAAGCAGGACATCACGGCAGTGGCACATCTTCTACTAGTGCATTGCTCGAGGTGATCAAACCGAAAATAGTATGTGTGTGTTGCTGTGCTGGTAGTAGTGAGTACACTTCGAATACGGAAAATCAATTTCCTACTCAAGCCTTCATCGACCGCGTATCCGAGTACACAGATCAAGTATATGTGACGACCTTGTGCATTGACTATAAGAATGATGAATATACTTCATTCAATGGAAATATTGTGATATTGTCATACTCGGATAGTGATGAGCTCGGCATTAATTGCACTAATAATACCACCGTTTTAAAAGACACTGAATGGTTTAAGAACAATCGCGACTGCCCGACCTATTGGCAAAGCCTAGAGTAAGAGCAAGCAGGATCCAAAATTTATCATAAATAATTCCGATATAATAAAACTAAAAAAATATCGAAATATTAATAATAAAATATAATTATTGTGTACATAAATTAATTAATATAAAAATTATTATATTATACTTTAATTACTGAATTAAAATAATATTAAATATAATATATTTTGAAGTGCATTTTATTTTGTTGTTTGTAATATTTATTATAAGCAAAAAATATTAATGCACTTTTTTATTTTATAAAATTATTCGATTGATTTTATATAAATTATAATGTAATATTGCGTTTTTTACAATATAAATAATAAATTAATTAAGAACATGACACTTTTATATAATTATTGACAATAATATATAATTTTGATATATTTATTACATGAAAAATAGCATAATTAGTGCTTTAAAATTAATTTGGCAAGTTTCTAATAAAAAGGAGAGATTTTACTTAATTGGACTATTTTTCTTATCTCTTTTGCGGACAATTCGCTCATTAATTACGCCCCTGATTTTAGCATGTATAGTTTCAAAATTATCTAATGAACCTGCGTTCTTTATTTTCTTTAATTTTCCAGATGAGATCTCCACGATCGGCTTGATATGTATATTATTTATTATATATTGCCTTTCGGCTATTATTGAGAGTGGCGTCAGAGCTTTGATCAAACTCTTTTCTGCTAGGATGATGGGCAAAGTAAATACATATGCAGTCGATACAATACTGGAGCCAAGGAAAAATACTCGCTTAAATATTACTAATGGTGAGATTAATTATATTATTAAAAGTGCAAGCGAAAATGTTTGTGATTTCATCGAAAGGTCAATGGTGGAAATTTTGGTACCACTATTTAGCTGTGTGATATCTATTATTTATATTGTCTCTGTGGAGATCTTGACTTTACCTGTCTTAATGGTCGCTCTTACTCTAGTAGGACTTTTGGTCTATTTTAGAATGTTTAGAGATAAAAAAATTTTTTCTAAGCTTGAAAAGCTAAATGAAAAAACCAGTAATAATTCTCTAAATATCATTGAAAATCTTCCGTTTATTAATTTTATAAAATCTAGAAAGCGAGAAGTCGAAATAGAAAGAGATCTCAATGCTATATATTATAAGAATGAAAAGAAAAGAATCATTACATATATCTTATATTGGGCGGGAATATATCTAGTACAGACGGTTAGCTTTGTGGTCATTTTATATTTAGTGATTAATAAGACCTTAACTACAGCAGAGATAATCAATATTATAATAGTGATTTTCACATACCTAACTAATATTTTCAATTATGTTACGAGCTTTGGTTTTGCTTTAGGTGCCATTCAGCAGAGAGCGATTAAGATCTGTCGAATATATAATCTAGTGCCTAAACAAGAAGAGCTGATCGAGAAATGCGAAAAATTGCCTTCAAATGTAAAAATTGAAAATATAAAAATTAAAGATCTGACGATAAAAATTGGTGAAATATGCAATAGTAATATCAGTTTTGCATTAAATAAGGGAGAAATAAATTGCATCATAGGGAAAAGTGGTAGTGGCAAGTCCACATTGATTAATTGTCTACTAGGGATAAATGAATATCCAGAAGGGACGATTATAGTAAATGATAAATATGAAATTCCATCTTTCTTTTTTGAAAATGAGCGATTTTCAATAGCCTTTCAAGATAGTTACTTTTTTGATAGGAGTGTAAAAGAAAACCTCTCTTACCCAGACGCAAAATTGGGTGATTCTGCACTCAGGCTGATAAAGTATTTTAAACTAGAAGAGTTGATGAATCGCAAATATAATTTTTCAGCAAGTGAAGAATCCGATACCTCGTTTAAAAACACATTTTCTGGCGGTGAAAAACGAAGATTCAATCTTGTACGATGCTTATCAAAAAAAGCAGAAGTATACATTTTAGATGAGCCGACAAACGATCTTGATGCTAAAAATGTCAGTAGACTGCTTAAACTATTAAACCAATTAAAGGACAAAGCGATAGTGGTAATAATCTCTCATGATGAGAGGATTATGGATATTTCTACAAATAAAATTGAACTGTCTCGCAAGCCTAAAACTAAATAAAATTAAGAAGATTTTAATAAAAGTAAAATAAAAAAAGTGGATTTTATACAGAGATCCACTTATTTTTTATCTTTTTTAGTAAAGATATTGATAAATTTTGCAAACCGAAGTGTCACTTCATTTGAATGCGTGATCGCATACTTTTTACAGCAGGCTTTTCCAAATATCGTGATCCCAGCGATCAAGGCAGATACTAGAGATGACACTAATATAGCAGTGAAATCCCCTGAGATCGCGATCTTACCTAAAATGCTAGCTCCCGCCGCACCAGATAGGATACCACATATATCTCCGATGACATCGGTGCATATCGCACTGATCCTATCCGCGTTTTTGATGAGAGATATCGCCTGCTTGCTACCTGTCACTTTTCTCGACGCCATTGCGAGAAATGGCTCGATCGAGCTAGAGGTCACTGCTACGCCTAACATATCAAACACAATGCTTATGAGTATAAAGACTAGCACTACTATAATCGATACTATCAACATCGCATTCGACAGGGCGAGTTCGCTTAGGATGCTGAATGAAAAAGATAGGAATATGGCTAGGAATAATACTTTCACTGGCCATACCCATCCTCTTTGCTTTTTATCTTTTCTCTTCTTTTCTTGCTTTTCTTCTTCGTTTTCCATAATATATATAATGCTTATAGCATGTAGATTTCAAAGTACGAAGGCAACATTCTGAGTAAACCTTGCGGCATAAGGTTCGGTTGGATTTCCCAATCTTGCACTTCTCCGTTACCAGACAAGCGGTTTCCCTTTACGCAAGACTTGCACCGAATCGCCACTGAGACCACACTATAATCCCCAAAATGTCTCATACGAACAGTCTAGAAGTTTTCCTTGACAACATCGTCCATACTTATCTTAATTTTGCGTTCAACATTTCAAGAGCAACTCATCAAAATCGTGTACTTTGAAAGAGATGAGCTTTCGCCCTATCCCAGATTGACCACTCAAAGCAGGCTACACTGCACATAACTTTCGTCATATGCAGGTTTCCAGCCTAAGCGATAGATAACATGTTGATACATATATCTCTACCCACTTAAGTCTCCGCGATAATTGGGGTAAACATATATGCCGTTATATGCGTCCCAAAAATCTTAACTCCCAGCATCAGCCCCAATTTGGGCAATCAAGGCCGACACCACGAACTTCATAGTTGTGCCAGCGATGCTTATTTCGGCACCCTCGCATGGACTAGTTGACTAGAATACTGCGCCTTCGTATATTATTATATTATCAAAAATAATAAAAATTGTCAATAGTTTCAAAACTTGGTACGAAATGGAGTAAATCTATATAAGTCAAAATATAAAATAAAATTAATAAAAAATCATGTAAAAATTATATTTATTAATAATTTCACATAAAAAATACTATATTTTAGTATAATTTATTGATTTTTTCATGCATTTTATTTTTATTATTTTAATTTTAATAAAAGAAAAGTATCAATAGGCTAAGTACGATTAGATAAATACTAAAATAAAATAACCTATTTTTCTTCACTATTTTAAGCATCAATTTAATGGAAATAATACCGAATATAAACGAGGTGATCATCACTATAAATATGCCTAACCAATTTATGCTGATCTGAGCGGTGAATAATTTTATAGATTCATACACTGCACTTGCGATGATGATCGGTATACTCATCAAGAAAGAAAAGTCTAGCGCTTCATTTTTCTCCACGCCAGTCAGTAGTCCACACACTAGAGTAGAGCCACTGCGAGAGATTCCGGGTAGCAATGCGAGCCCTTGAGCTAGCCCCATATATAAGGCGTGTCTCTTTTGTATATATTTGTTATTAGTCTTTTTAAAGTCCGCTATCACTAGCATAATGGAGGAGAGCAAGAAACCCCATACTAATGTGTGTGTAGAAAAATTGTCTTCTATGAATCTATTGAATAACAATACTATTATGACAGTGGGTATGGTCGCTATGATCAGGTTTAGATTGGTCTTATTGATAGGGTGTCGCACGAGTGACCATAATTTTTTTCTATAGCAAAATATGACTGCAAAGAGAGTGCCGATATGTGCGACCACGCTGATTAGCAAAAGGTTGTCCAGCTCAAATAGTGAGCCGAACAAAACTATATGACCACTACTCGAAATTGGCAAGAATTCGGTCAAACCCTGTATAAAACCTATGAAAATATACTTAATTATCTCAATCACTTGTATTTTTTCTCATTTTATTATATTATTGTTCATGAAGATTATGACCAAAAGAGGTAGAAATGAAACTAGGAGTAGTAGGATTACCAAATGTAGGTAAAAGCACATTATTTAACGCAATCACCAAGGCAGGAGCAGAGTCTGCGAACTATCC
>CALWFA010000036.1 GCA_944377465.1 uncultured Clostridia bacterium | reverse complement strand
TATATAAGTCTTAAAATTAAATAATAAATGATTAAATTAAAAAATTTTCGATAATTTATCGAACAAATGTTTGACAAACATTTATTAATATGCTATTATAGATAAAAATAAGGAGAAACATATGGATAAAACTACTGAAACTTATAATTTCATAGTCTCATATCTAGAAGATAAAAAATACCCTCCCACTATCAGAGAGATCTGCGATAGATTAAAGTTAGACAGCACTTCTAGTGTGGTTTACCATTTGAAAAAATTAGAAAAAATGGGTAAAATCACACGAAGTACTAATAAAAATCGTGCTATAGAATTGACAGACAGTGCGTTGAATAGTATAAGTCTGCCTTTGATTGGTGAAATTGCTGCAGGTCAGCCTATTTTAGCTGAAGAGAGCCTGATTGATAAATTTATTGTCTCTGACAATCTCTTTTCAGGTACAAATATGTTTGTATTGAAGGTCAAAGGTGATAGTATGATCAATGTGGGAATATATAATGATGACTATGTGGTGATCTCAAAGCAATCTATCGCAAATAATGGAGAAATTGTAGCCTGTCTCATTGATAATGAAGCGACTGTGAAGCGGTATTATAAGGAAAATGGATATTTTAGATTACAGCCGGAAAATTCATTCATGCGCCCTATCATCACTAATAAAGTAGAAATTTTAGGAAAAGTAGTAGGGCTTATTAGAAATAAAATGTAAATGCTTCTGATTTTTGTTCAGAAGTTTTTCTTTTATATGCTTTCTACTCTATTTGACTAGATATTTTTCCTAAAATTATTGACTAAATGAGTATTTTTATATATAATAAATATATAAATTTAGTTATTAAGGGGTGTTATGAAAACTGCATTTTTAATTCCTTTAATCTTGCTAGAGTTAAACGAGAGTGATAAATATGGCATAGAGCTGACCAAATCTATAGAAACAAGGTCAGAAGGAAAAATTATTATCAAACAGCCTACTTTGTATACCATCTTAAAAAAATTAGAGAAATCAAAATTTATATCGTCGTATTGGGAAGATAGTGATATTGGCGGTAAAAGGCATTATTACAAAATTACAGACAACGGTAAAATGCAAGTCTCTACTCTACCTAGTTATGAAGAATTGATCAAAAATGCAGTAGCAGATGATGATGCGGATAGTTTTACTGCACAGAATGCAGAGCAAAAGATCTCACAACAGTCTAACGACGCACAAAGACAAGTCTCTATTATGGATAGTATAATGATAGATTCTACTCCAGATGCTCAAATTGAGCCTGTAGAGAGTATTTTGCCGACAGATGAAGTTTTTGCTAGCAAAGACGACATTGACACCTTGACTGAGACTGAAATAAATAAAGCCAATGCTGATATTTTAAAAAATGAGAAAATAAACAAAGAAGAAGCGTTTGCCGACAGCAAAGATGTAAGTAAATTTACAGAATTAGGCACCACTACTCTATCTAATGATTACAAACAGCAGTTTATCTCACCTTCTTCGACTAGTGAGACAAATTCTCAGCAAGAAGCTTCGTATTCGTATACGCAAGATCTTCCTAATCCTGAAAAATTTGATATCGCTACAAATGAGCAATATGACGACTATAAGAAAGTAAAGTATGTAGATTATGTCAATTACAAGACTAATCCGAATTATATCTATTCTAAGACCATTACTAAAAACATACAATACAAAGCCCTATGTACTTCTGCTTTTATTTTTGTGATGCTTTTGATCAGCGCGATCATCGTAAATTTCGTGACTCACACGAGCGCTCTGTATTATGTATTCATGCTGACGGCTTTGGCTGTCATGATATTTTATCCAGCAATAGTGGCTTTCCGATATGATAAGATAAAAGAATCCTTACAGACTAAAAAATATAATCCAGATTTAAAGAAACAATTATACATATCACTTGTAATTGAATTGGCTATATTAGTCATAATCTTCATAGTGAATATCAATATAGGAAACAACTCGATTAGTTTAATCTTTAGATTTAGTAATTTTGCAAACTTTTATGCTCCTATCCTATTCTCTCTTGCGATGTTTGCAGACATATTATTTTCATACATATTTCTCGAGAAGAGACAAAATAGGAGATAATTCGAATGATCCCAGTTCTAAGTGTAAACAATTTAACAAAAGTATATGGAAATAAAAAAGTGGTAAACGGAGTCACTTTTAGTCTTATGCCTGGACAAATTTTTGGATTTGTGGGACCAAACGGCGCAGGGAAATCTACTACGATACGAATGATCACTGGACTTACTCCAATTACAGAAGGCAGTGTACGAATTTGTGGCTATAGTGTCAGTAGGAGTTTCAAGCAGGCAATCGCAAGTGTAGGCGCCGTAGTAGAGATGCCGCAGCTCTACCCTTACCTGTCAGGAATGAAAAATCTAAAATTATTCGCTAGTTTCTATGGTAAAAAAGCGTTAAATAGGATCCCTCAAATAGTAAAATTAGTAGGTATGGAAAATAGGATCAATGATAGATTGTCTACTTATTCTCTTGGTATGAAACAGCGCCTCGGCATAGCTCAAGCCTTGCTAAATAGACCTAAATTGTTAATATTAGACGAGCCGACTAACGGACTTGATCCAAATGGAATAGTCGAAATGCGAAATATTTTAAAGGCTTTGGCTCAAAAAGAGAATATGGCAATCATTATATCAAGTCACAACCTTGCCGAGCTAGAACATACATGTGATGTGATAGGTCTTATAAACGATGGCAAGATCATTGAATACAAAACCATGAAAGAAATTTCTGAGTTAGTAGAGTCAAAACAGCGCGTTCAACTGATGTGTGACTTCCCTAACTATGCTGCCCTTTTACTGAAGAAAAAATATAATTTACCATCAAAAATAGTAGGGAACTCTGTCGTGTTGCCATTGAGAGAATCTAATCTAGCGAATGTGATCACATATCTCACACATAAAAAGATCAAAATATACAGCATCAAGAAAATGCAAAAATCTTTGGAAGAACTATATTTTGACTTATTAAATAGTAAGCGACCTTCGTCAAGTATAATATAAGTTTAGGAGTGTTATGTTTAAAATAGTATCTGCAGAAATAAAGAAAATGTTGTCCAAGCCGGGCATATATATACTGGCGGTTTTGCTTGCGGTAGTTTTGGTACTAGGTATTTTGATCTATGAGCCAACAGTGTACGCTGACACATCGATACAATCTCAACGAGCTACAGTGATCGAAGTAAGCGACGAATTTTATATCGAAGGCACGGTTAATCAGGGCATAAAAGCTGAAATAGACGAAGATATTGATGATGCTGTCTCCTCTATTACAAATTATAGAGTGAATGATATCTCTATAAAAGATGACATTGATGAGCTGATCGATACTTATAAAGAAAACTTGAGGACCTTCCGTGCTTCAGGGTCAAACACTTCTACTACTCTTAATATAGAAAAAGATAGAGTGATATCTAGTTTGGATGCATTGAATGAATCAATACTTAGATATATCAATATGTCCCAAAATGGTAGTTATGTCATGCTGACGACAGTCGATAATTTTGATAACTATCAGGATATATACAATAATATAAAATCACTTTTCGATGTTACTTTCACAGAAAGTCCAAGCAATATTGATAGCGAGCGCGAGAGTATTAGAGCTTTATTTTCGGAGTACGATAGATTTTATAGAGATGAATTTGAAAATTGCCTTGACAGCTTCTTCTACCCTAACATCTCAGATGAGTTTATACTAAATTTTACTGGTTCGCAGGAAGACAGTAAAATAAATATCCTAAATGAGAGATTAGATAATATTTATACTGAAATTGCAGAATTAAAATCTAGGGCAATAGCAGACGAAGCAATAAATAGGACTAGAAAAGAAGATATGCTCGTCTTGATTAATGCGTATAAAAATACGGCAGATACTTATATAAATTTAGTAAAAAATGAGCTGTTGTCCAATGCGTTTTCTATAGTCAGTACGAAAGACCAGCTTAATCTTATGTATCTATCTAGTGAATCAGAATATGATGCAAATTCACTCACAATAAGATATAACTATCTATTTGACAACAATAAGACAGAAGATGACTACGCTCACCCACTTACTATAGGTGTGACTTCAAATTATGAAGTAAACGCATATGACTATGCATATTTTGTACTCAGAGTATTTTCGTTTATAATTATTGTATATGCTGTTATGACAGCGTGCCATTCGATCGCTGGCGAAGTGAAAGAAGGCTCAATGCGATACCTTGCGATGCGTCCAGTAGGTCGTACGGGAATATATTTTGGAAAGCTCTTTGCGATACTAATAATGTCACTAATACTGATCCTATTCTCTACTGTAATATCATTGATCGTGGGAGGCTTTGTATATGGATTAGACAGTCTTACCATATTGACGATTTTTAATAGTAGCATAGCTATCACGCTCCACCCTATCGGTATGATATTGATTTATGTGTTGAGTTTGTTCTTAGAATTGATGATCTATGTATCTATCGCAATGCTGTTATCATCATTATTAAAATCGGATTTATTCGCTGTGACTATATTGCTTGTATTGTATTTAATAAATACTTTGCTTCCAATGTTTGCGGGCGGTGTGAATAGCTGGCTCACTTATTACCCATTCTCGCATATTTCATTGTATGCATTATTCGGTAGCTCGAATTATGCCGTGTCGTCTAATTTCTTTAATCTACTACTCGGAGCCAAAGTTTATGCTGGTACAAATCTTATCCTTACATTAGCAATCATTGCTGTAATAATTTTGGTATGTAATCTAATTGCCACTAGAGTATTTAAGAAAAAAGAATTGTAATACCAATATATTAAAAAGGACTATCGATGTGAAGTGAACCCCGTAGGGGATACTTCAATGATAGTCCTTTTTTATCATTTATTCGTCTCTATGTTTTGCTATTTCGCCAGTCGCGAGTGCATCACAGCGATTATTGTATTTATTATCAGCATGACCTTTTACTTTGATCCAATTAATTTTATGCATATTATTAAAATCAATTAATTGCTTCCATAGATCTAGATTTTGTATAGGTTTTTTATTAGCTGTGCGAAAGCCATTGATCTGCCATTTTGTGATCCAGTCTTCTTTAAAGGCATTGATTAAATATGCGCTATCACTGTATAAATCAATTTCACAAGGCACTTTAAGCAGATCCAGAGCTTTTATAGCAGCGGTGAGCTCCATTTGATTGTTTGTAGTATCTTTCTGAAAACCGCTGATCTCTTTCTTTGTGTCTTTATAAAAAAGGATTGCACCCCAGCCTCCTATGCCTGGGTTACCACTGCACGCACCGTCTGTATATATCGTCACTTTTTTCATACTCATATGTTTTGATTATACTATATTTTTTATTTTTTTAAAAGTAAATATATCATTTTCTTTGGATAATCAATTAAATTCTTGACAATAGATATAAATTATTGTATACTAAATGTGTGATTTAGGGGAGTGGCTCAATGGTAGAGTAGCGGTCTCCAAAACCGTAGGTTGCGTGTTCGAATCGCGTCTCCCCTGCCATGATATATAGCGAACTATTCGCTTTTTTTATTTTATAAGCAAAGATTGAACTTTGCGTTTTTTATTTTTACATATTCGTTATTGATTAAAAAATCTACCATATAAGGTAGATTTTTAATTATTTAGCTGTGTCTGAGAATCGTGACTCTCTAATGACATTTACTTTAATGTGTCCAGGATATTCCAGTTTTGCTTCTATATCTTTTGCTATATCATGTGCGAGCACTTGCGCTTCATCGTCGCTGATCTGCTCAGGCTTCACCATTACTCGTATCTCTCTACCAGCCTGTATGGCATAAGTCTTTTCTACTCCCTTGAATGAATTTGCTATAGCCTCAAGATCTTGTAGTCGCTTGATATAATTCTCGATAGACTCTCTTCTTGCTCCTGGTCTAGCGCTTGAGATAGCGTCAGCAGCCTGTACCAACACTGCCTCAATAGTCCTAGGCTCGACATCATTGTGATGTGCCTCTATACAATGCACTACCGCTTCGCTCTCTTTATATTTTCTAGCGAGCTCCACACCGATAGACACATGAGTACCCTCTACTTCATGATCTACAGCTTTACCCAGATCATGCAATAAACCACCGCGTCTAGCCACCTTTTCATTAGCTCCTACTTCAGCTGCAAGCATTCCTGCGATATACGAAACCTCTAGTGAGTGATTAAGGACATTCTGACCATAGCTAGTCCTATATTTTAGGCGTCCTAATACCTTTACGATCTCTGGGTGAATATTATGAATATCTGCGTCAAAGCATGCATTTTCACCCGCTTCTTTGATAGATTCATCTACAGATTTTTGTGCCTTTTGCACTAATTCTTCTATTCTTGCTGGATGAATACGCCCGTCCATGATTAACTTTTCTAGTGCAATTTTTGCCACTTCCCTTCGCACAGGGTCGAAGCCTGATATCGTGATAGCTTCAGGAGTGTCATCTACGATAAAATCTACGCCAGTAGCCGCCTCTAAAGCTCGAATATTTCGACCTTCACGACCGATGATCCTACCTTTCATCTCCTCGCTAGGCAAAGTCACTACGCTAGTGGTCACTTCGCTAGTGTGATCAGCTGCACACTTTTGAATCGCGAGAGTAATGATATTTCTAGCCTTTTTCTCTGCCTCTTCTTTTGCCCTATCTTCGATCTCTTTTGCTAGCTTCACGGCATCGACTTTTGCTTCGTCAGTATATCTATCGATTATCACTTGTTTTGCTTCTTCCTTAGACATTTGACTGACTCTTTCGAGCTCTTTGATGATCTTGTCCTGCATTTCGTCTAACGCATCTTCTTTGCTAGCCAACGCATCGATTTGATTTTTAACCCTCTCTTTTGCCTGCTCTAGTTCATCACTTTTCTTGTCCAACGCAGTCTCACGCTTTGAGAGCAATTCTTCTCTAGCATATAGTCGTTCTTCACTTCGTTTTGCTTCTTCTCTTCGCTCTTTGTTTTCTTGCTCAAAAGTGGACTTTAAAATGTTGATTTCCTTATTTGTTTGAGCCACCTGCTCTTGTTTGATTTTTTCTGCTTGAGTATAAGCGTCTTGTAATATTTTATCTGCATTTACTTTTGCTGATTTAGATTTTTTATTCATAATAACGGCATAAATACCAATACCTGCACCTACGCCGACTAATAAGAACACTACAGATAGAACTGCTACAATTCCACCACTTACACTACATAGCAAACTTAAATTTACTATGTTCATTCTTACCTACCTTTAAGTCATAAAGACATTATTATTTTACTAAATTAGTGATACAATGTCAAGTCTAAACTATTATATTAAAAATATAAATATATATAAAAATATTAAATATTAAAAAAGATAGTGTATTTCAAATACTAAATACACTATATATTGTATACTATTCAGAAAGATCAATTATTTCAATATTATCAATAATGACACTCAGTAGCTGATCTAGATCAACTTTTGACTCTTCGTATTCAGCGTCTTTGATCTTAGGCTTGATGACAGGGTTTCTAGGCAAGAATACTGTACAACAATCTTCATATGGTAAAATACTAGTTTCATAAGTGTCAATTTCTTTTGCAATATTGATTATCTCATCTTTATTAAAACTTATCAATGGGCGGAGTACTGGATATCTTGCTACACTATTTGTAGAAGACAAACTTTCAATCGTCTGACTAGCTACTTGACCTAGGCTTTCACCAGTGATGATTGTTTTATATTTGTATTTATCACAAATCATATTTGCTACTCGGATCATAGAACGGCGCAATAGGTTTATGGCATATTCGGTTTTGCAATTC
>CALWFA010000035.1 GCA_944377465.1 uncultured Clostridia bacterium | reverse complement strand
TTAGTCTCATCCATTTTTATAATCGCACCTTTGCCGAATTGTTTTTCAATCTGAGCAATGGTCGCTTCTAATGCTTTTTTCTTGTCGTCTGTCAAGGTTCTACTCCTTTTAATTTACATACATATTATCAAAATTTATACGATTTGTCAAACATTTGTTCGATAGTTTTTATTTTTTCTCGTCTTCTTTCAGACAATTTCTATTCTTCACTAGATAATTCACTCCCGAGATGATCGTCAGTAGTGTAGCAAGGGCAAGCAATACATATGTGACTATCTCAACTGTCAGCACGAACCAATCAGCGAAAGCAAAACCACTCGTATACACAAAAGCCAAGAATAAGGAAATCGGCAGAGCTATCATCTGCACAGTAGTCTTGACCTTGCCACACATGTCAGCCGCAAGCACCACTCCTTTGCTCGACGCTATCAGACGCAGAGCACTCACGATAAATTCGCGCGAGATGATGATAGTCACCATAATAGCGCCCCAAGGGTGTGGGATCGTGCCGTCTGCGACGATCAAAAAGAATACGGTAGATGTGAGCATCTTGTCCGCTATCGGATCTAAAAACTTGCCAAAATTAGTCACGAGATTATATTTTCTCGCGATTTTACCATCCAAAAGGTCGGTGAGCGCCCCCACTACAAAGATGACCAACGCCACGATCTTGCCTATCCCATATGGGATAAAATCAGCAAGGTAAAAAAACATCATAAACGGGATCAATATGACTCTAAATATAGTCAATTTATTAGGTAAATTCATAATACAAACTCCATTATAATTATATCAAATGCACTCACTTTCGACAAGCGATTTGATAGTGAATTTCATATATTCTATCTGTAATAAAAAAGATACAGATGCTCACTTTTCCGTATCTTAATATAATTGATGTATATCATTTATTTTATTGTTTATTTTAATGCTAATATATAGAAATATATAGTTTAACAAGCGTCATCTAGTGGAATTAATCGTGATAAAACTTGAATCTATCTAGTTTCTTTATGGCACGATAAAAATATTCATGCATTTTCTTTTTATTCACCTTATAAGCATAATTCACATTCCCTGAGCGTGAAAATCTGAATGTGGTCTTGCCTGGCTGATCTCCCGTATCTACAGTGACAAAGGCGCGCTTGGTCTTGAATAGCTTAGGATAACGCATTATCATACACGCACATGTATCATTGGTCGCCACACGCCTGTCTGGGTAGCCATGCTCCCAATATCCATTGTACATCTCAAAAAAGAATCTACCTGTATCATTTATATCCCTGATATGATACACTTCCTGCTCATTGAAATTAGCGAGATCTCTGCCCATGCGAGACGGTATAATAGTGACCGGAATACCACTATTCAATACTATCTCCATCGCCTCTGGATCAGACGATGCATTGAAAGAAATGTATTCTATCCATTTGCCTTCCGTCTTTAGACCATATGGAGCACACCCTTCGCAATACACATGCTTGATCATATATACGACATCAGGATGACGAGATATTAGCGTGCCTAGATTCGTATGTGGTCCTAGCTCAAAGAAAACGATATTGCCACTATTTTCTTTGATCACTTCGTACATCGCCTCTACCACATCTCTGTCCACTGGCTTCGTCTTCACTTTTTTCGGCGGGATATAGCCACCCATGCCTTCTGCCTGATGAATAAACTTTGCATCCGGGCTCACGCGCTTCATCGCCTTGCTAGCACCTTTCACGACTGGTATATCGGTACGATCATACTTCTCGAGCACATGTAGTGCATTCCTAGTCACAGTGTCAAGGTCTAGATTGCCATTCACTGTCGAAATCATCTCAATATCGATCTTCTCATCATATAAAGATAGCACCATTGCTACGGTGTCGTCCACCCCAGGGTCAGTGTCTATGATGCATTTTACTTTCTTTATTTCTTTCATTTTTTCTCCAAATAAATACTCTATTTATTAAACATTTCAAACTATAGATAATTTATTATATATTAAACAAAAAAATTTTACAACTGATTAAACTATAATTAAACAATAAAATATATTTTATCTAAAATTTAGTCTTCCACGACGATCTCTATAGTCTCGAAAATGTTTGGATCATCTAGACAGGTAAGGGTAATGTATGCCTTACCAGACTTTAGACAATCCACTATCAATAGCGGTGCGACGGAGTCATCTACCCTTATGATTGTATCGTCCGAGCTAGATACAGATATCTTTTGCTCCACATTATTCCCATTGATATCTAATAGATAATATGAGAATAGTATTTTGTCTCCGACATTAAAATAATAGTCATCGCAATTTGAATTGATCACCAACTGATATTTAGGCGGAAGTGGCTCTTCCTTTATATTCAATTCAAACTCATATTCATATTCTACATATGCCGAATCAATTTTCATACTTAGCACAAAGGTGGTCTTGCCAGCACCTACGGGAGTAATCACGCCGTCCTTATAGTCTATGATATTATGATCAAAATTCTTAATGGAAATCGTAGCCGTCGAATTGATCGCAAATATATCAGCTATATCGTATGTACTACCTAAATATATGTCCTTTGTCAGCTGAGTGACCCGCTCGTCAGTAGCCACCACTTTGATGCGCACGCTGTCTGATATGTAGCTCGTCGCACTCTTTAAAATGGTAAACTTAAGAGAATAAATACCTTCCTTTTCTGTCTCTATTCTACCATCTACGAAACGGATACCATCATCCGAGTAGCTATATAGCCCTTCTACCGTGACAGACGGAGTCAAATCACACTCCGCGGGAAGAACCTGATAGTAGCCTGCGAGCAAAGAGGCATTTGCACCGAGAGATATCGTGATCTCTCGCGGACAATTTAGCTGTATCCGACTGGCATATACTATTTCATTCTGCCCGTCAGTGTCGTCCGTATCATCATTGTTTGCGTCCGAAGAAGAGTCTTCATCCTCTGAATCATCTCCGCCAGGCTCGTCTGTATTCGTGTCGTCATTTGTATTGTCACTCTCGTCTTTCTCATCTGTAGCGTCGTCTGTATCTTCTTCTTGAGAGTCAGAATCATCCGTCGGATCTCCATCGCTCGTATCTGATCCTGTATCTATAGTAGTAGATTCTTCACCTTTTGCAAATTCTGAAGAGGATAGATTTTGATTAAACGAATGAAAAACTAAATATAGCACGAGACTGGCTATGATGATAAAACAATATAAAGAAAACAAAACGATTTTCTTTTTCACAGTATTAATATTATAAAAATTTCCAAATTTTAGCAAATAATTTGTCGAAATTGCTTGTATTTTACTCTGTAAAAACAAAAATTTTTTATTTGATTCAGTTTTTCGGACTTCCATTGAAAGTGAATCGTGGATCTTTAATACCAAAAGAAAAAAGCACCTTAATAGTGCTTCTACTCGACTTTACTTTTGCTTGATCTTATCTGACACTTTTCGTCGCTTTGACTTTGTCTCGCTAGGCTTCTCATCCTCTTTCGTCGATCTACCTACAGCTTTTTCTATCATTGCCTTATATCGTTTCAATGAGTCAGTGTCATTTGCGACGATTATGTACCCGAGAGTCTCATCTATCACACCGCCCGCTTCCGTGACTAATAAAAAGCCTGGATAGATGTCCCACGAGCTCGTATTCTTTTCTAAAATGTATGCTCCTACTTTGCCTTCTGCCACCCACTCTAATGCAATAGAAGCTGAGCCAATGCGCCTATATTGAAGCGTGATTTCGTTGATTGCTTTTATGATTTTAATATGCTCATCTTTATCTTCTGGAATTGTGAAAAGCTGACGATCTATAGGCTTATGCTCTGTGAAAAATCGTTTACCATTCTTGTATGCACCAAAGTTGAGTGCGGCATGATAGCTATCAGTCTCAGGATTGTACAATGCACTCGCTACGAGCTCGTTATCCCGCACATACGCTATTTGCACACTCCATAGATTGATTCGATTAGCAAAGTTTAGCGTGCCGTCTATCGGGTCAATGGTAAAATATGTACCTTTTGCCTCTTCTCCGCTATTGTATTCTTCGCTCACTATCTTTGGGTGGTCAAAGTCTCTATTTAGCTGAGCTATGAGCGCGCGCTCTATCGTGGTATCATAGTTTGTCACTAGATCATGAAGACACTTGTCTGACTGCTTTGCCTTTATATCTATCTTATTTTTTCTAGCAGTATGAAAAGCTTTCTTTTCAATCTTTAATAAATACTTTGCTATTTCTAAATCGTTTTTAAATTTTTTCATGTCTTTTCCTCTCAATAATGTCGTAATATAAATCAATGATAATGCAAAACATAAAGAAAAGTTTTGACTAATATTTCTTAGAGTTTCAAATTGCCTGCTCAAATCAACTAGATTAAGATCTCCATACTAGCTATATAAACTTGATTTACTTTAATTTGCTTTCAAAGGAATCTATACTAAAGCTCGTAAATGATTAATATAAAGTCTTAAATATCAATTACCTAAGGCGGACGAGATATTGTTACTTTTACTTTTTATGTTTTGAATGTTCGTGTTTAACGAGTCCTACTGCCTTACTTATTTCCATTAGCAAAATAGGCAATAGGGCTAATCCGATCACACACAAATAGCATTGCCAAGGCATATAGCACATCCCAAACGCCTCGACGACTCCAGGCACAAACAATACGAATGCGATCATGAGAATTGATATTAGATTCACTATGTTTAGCTTTTTGTTTGTAAACATACCTATCTTAAATAAAGATTTATCGCTACGCATGTTGTACGAATGAATTATTTGCGATAGTGCAAGCGCCATAAACGCACAAGTGCTACCCGCCGCAAAACTGCCACCTATCGTCCTACCTATCCAATAGCCACATATGGTAATCAATCCGAACACTATACCCTGAATAGCGATCCGCACTCCAAAGCCGTGTGCGAAGAGTCCCTCATTTTTAGGTTTAGGCGGACGAGACATTATATCCTTTTCTACTGGCTCCATACCCAGCGCTATCGCAGGCAGAGAGTCTGTGACGAGATTTATCCAGAGCAGTTGTATAGATAAAAATGGTGAGATTCGCCATATGACCATCATTAAAAAGACTGATACTATTTCGCCTATATTCGTACCAAGCAAGAAGCCGACGACTTTTTTGATATTTGCATATATCCCGCGCCCTTCTTTTACCGCATCTACGATAGTGGCGAAATTGTCGTCTGTAAGGGTCATATCGGACGCATCCTTTGCGACATCTGTACCCGTGATACCCATGGCACAGCCTATATCCGCCGCCTTCAGTGCAGGAGCATCGTTCACCCCATCTCCCGTCATGGCGACGACCTTACCTAACTTTTGCCACGCCTTTACTATTCTGATTTTATTCTCAGGAGTGACACGCGCATAGACGGATATATTTTGCACGATTTTATCTAGCTCTTCATCGCTGAGTTTATCGAGCTCTATGCCCGTGATCGCACGATCGCCCTCGGTGTATATTCCCAATTCTTTTGCTATAGCGGTCGCCGTCACGATATGGTCGCCCGTGATCATGATCGGTTTTATTCCTGCAGATTTACATACTTGCACAGCTTCCTTCGCCTCTTCTCTAGGCGGATCGATCATGCCTATTAGACCGAGGAAGGTCAAGCCATTTTCTAGTTCTTCGCTAGTGGGCTGATCTGAAAACTTTTTCACTTCCTTATATGCCACAGCCAATACTCGCAACGCATTTTTTGCCATAGACTCGTTTATCTCTTCCGCTTTCTTGATATTCCCTGATATACACTTTGGAGCAAGTTTGTCAAACGCACCCTTTACTATCACCACATTTTTATTGTCTATTTTGTTGATTGTGGTCATTAATTTTCTATCCGAGTCAAATGGTATTTCCTTTAGTCTAGGATAGTTTTTATTTAGCTCTTCTTTACTGCTCCCTAATTGCTGTGATGCAAAAACGATCGCAGTCTCTGTCGGATCACCGATATGGACATCTTTATCGTCTATTTTGACCACATTTCCGTCGCAACAAAGGGTCGTATACTCTATCAACTGTCTAGACTTCGCGTTCCCAAAAGGAATATCTTGGATCTCATCATTGTCTGCATACACTTTCACTACGGTCATCCTATTCTGCGTGAGTGTGCCCGTCTTGTCCGAGCAGATGATCGATGCACCACCCAGAGTCTCCACTGCTGGAAGCCTACGAATGATCGCATTCTTTTTCACCATTCTCTGCACACCCTGTGATAAAATGATCGTCACGATCGCAGGCAAGCCCTCCGGAATTGCGGAGACAGCAAGGGATACTGATGTCATGAATATATTGAGCGGATCCATTTCCTCTATCAGTCCTACTATGAACACTATAGCGCATGCGACTAGGGCGATGATACCTAAATATTTGCCTAGCTTCGCGAGCTTCTGCTGGAGCGGAGTCTTCCCTTCTTTTTCGTTGGATAAGAGTAGTGCTATTTTACCTATCTCTGTGTTCATGCCCGTAGCGGTGACAATAGCGGTAGCCCGTCCGTATGTGATCGCACAGCCTGAAAACACCATATTTGACCGCTCTGCAATAGGTGCATTTTCTTTTACGATCGCATCAGCATCCTTTTCTACTGGCACAGACTCTCCCGTCAGAGCGGATTCTTCGCATTTTAGATTAATGCTCGATATGAGCTTTGCATCTGCGGGCACGAAATCACCCGCTTCGAGTATTATGATATCGCCCGGCACGACCTTTGACGACGGAATCATGATCTCTTTCCCGTCACGCACGACTTTTGCGCTCGGCGCGGACATGTTCTGCAAAGCTTCGAGCGCCTTTTCAGCACGGTTTTCTTGGATCAGACCTATGACCGCATTCAATATCACTATTAGTAGTATCAGCACCGGCTCGATGAACTCACGCGGGTCTCGCTCTATTATCGCGATCGCAAAAGAGATAATGGCGGCGATGAGCAAAATGACGATCATTACATCTTTGAATTGCTCAAGGAATCTGACAAACATGGATTTCTTTTTCTTTTCTTTCAGTTTGTTTTCACCATATTCCAGCAATCGCCTTTTTGCCTCTTCCTCGCTTAGCCCCGTCGCTTCAATGCTTACTTTTTCAATATCTTTGGTATCCCTTTTCTTCATATTTTCCCCTATATCGAATCATTTTATATTAATTATTGTTAGTATTAATTTCTTTTGTCCTGACTTTAATTTACAGATATTTCACATTATAACATAAATCATTTCATTTTAAAAGCAATTTTATTTACTATAGTTTTGTATAAATCAAAAGGAAAAATGTATAATATAAAACCACACCCTACTTACTACAAATCTAAGTCGGTGTGGGGTATCTACAATTAAAAAATTTAATCATTTACTTATTGTTTATCAGACTCAACTTGCTTAAATTTTTTGATAAAGCAATAGTTTCTTTTGAAATTTTGATAAGTGTATCGTCAACCGCTACATAATTTTCAAAATCAAATTCAAAGCCAAGCTTTCTTATTTCGTCTTGAATGTAATGTAGCTGAATACAATGAGGAGAATTATCTACACTCGCAAAGATTATTTTCTAATTTTCTTTGCTCTAATCATTCCCAAAATTTTAGTGATAGCCATGTTGATATGAGTTTGCTCTAGGCACAATTCAAAAAGGGGTTTTCCTTTACAAAAAAGGAGCGACCGATTGTAAACTCACTGTTGCAATTTTTTAATAAAATTGCGGTGAGTAAAGGGCGATTTCAAAAATCTATTAGGGCTCCCACGAGTGCCACATGGTACGAAGTGGGAAACGGCGAAATTCGTCGCGACTCGACCGTTTGCTAATTCTCTAAACAAAGTTTATGCGAATATAGCTATATGTTCGGTCGCTCCTCTTTCTCACTCGCACAAGTGCTCGCGAGAGATCATTGAGTATAAATGTTTAGAGTTGAGTTTTGCGAT
>CALWFA010000034.1 GCA_944377465.1 uncultured Clostridia bacterium | reverse complement strand
GGTACTGCTTATTGTAAAATAAAATGGAAATATTTAAAACAACAGGAGATTATATGTCAGGTCATAGTAAATGGAATAATATCAAAGGCAGAAAAGAGAAATCCGACGCTGAGCGTAGCAAGATTTTCACTAAAGTAGGTCGTGAGATCATGGTGGCAGTGAAAGAGGGCGGAGCAAATATCGACTCGAATAGCAAGCTAAAAATGGCGATAGCGAAAGCCCGTCAATACAATATGCCTAATGATAGGATCAATAATATTATCAAGAAAAATAGCGAGGTCGACAATTCAAATTTCGTCGAGCAAACATATGAGGGCTATGGCGTAGGTGGTGTAGCTGTGGTCGTAAAGTGCTTTACTGACAATAAAAACCGCACTAGTAGCGATGTCAGATATGCGTTCGACAAGTTCGGCGGATCACTCGGATCGGCGGGCTGTGTGTCTTACATGTTTGACAATAAAGGCGTCATAGTCGTAGAGAAGAATGATCAGTTTGACTCTGACTCAGCTATGGAGCTCGCGATCGAGCAAAACGCTTTAGATTGCGAAGATGATGAAGTCTTCACTATATATACTGAGCCTAGTGCTAATAGCGTGAATGATGTCGTTACGGCATTTGAGAGCGCGGGGTATACAATACTATCATCAGGGGTCGAGATGATACCGCAGAACTATGTCAGCATAGACGACGCAAAGAAAGAGACTTTCAATAAAATGATAGACAAACTAAATGAAAGCGACGATGTCATAGATGTAATACACAATTTAGAGGAATAGAAATGGAAGCAATAGAGAAAGATGAAGAACTCAAAAATATATTAGATGACTTAAAGGAGTATGATGTGAAGCTTCGTGGTCTTTACGGCTTGTACAATACATTATTACTCGACGCAGAGAGCAGTAGGTCAGATCTCAGTACATATTTTGAAGAGATGGTAGATCTCAAGAATTCTCTCACTGCTATATCACAGGCTATCTTTGGTGCGCCTAAGGCTGAGCGATCTAGCACCATTACGAAGAAACAATCGGAGATAAAACGCATTGATAGTGCAGTAAATCGCGCGAATACAGAATTCAAAGATTCGACTAAGAAATACAATGAAGCCCTCAAAGAATGTGGCTCGCTAAAGACCGAATACAAGCACAAGATCGTAAGCCTTAGAAAAGAATTCAAGGCGGGCGTACAGGAGCAGACATCAAAGACATTGATCAAGCTATTTTTGCGCCAAATGAAAAATATCAATCATGTCATGGACAATATTGAGCGACTGATATCTGACTATAATGTGAAACGCAACCAAGTGGAAGAAAGTAGCAAGAGATTCAATGATCTATATCAGAGCGTAGTAGATCTAATAGATAGATTAGGAAAGACAGCATAATGAAAGTATTGGGTATCGATCCGGGATATAACATTATAGGCTATGGAGTGGTGGAGACTAAGGGTAATCAGGTGGTCGATTATGGCGTCATCACCACGCCGAAGACCATGTCTATCAGTGATCGTCTCCACACGATCTTTAAGGCGACGCAGGAGCTTATGGAGACTTTCCAGCCTGACGAAGTGGCATTCGAAGAGTTGTTTTTCAATACTAATAATACGACCGCCATTCCAGTGGCTGAATCACGCGGGGTACTCATCGTCGCCAGCAAGCAATATACTGATAGATTATATGAATATACTCCGCTTCAGATCAAGCAAGCCCTGACAGGCAATGGTCGAGCAGAGAAAAAACAAGTACAATATATGGTAAAGAGTATATTAGGGTTAAAATCTGTACCAAAGCCAGATGACGCAGCGGATGCACTAGCTGTAGCACTATGTCACATTCAGACGAATAGCGTATTGAGCGACAATTCAATATAAGTTATATATCGAGGTATATACGGGCATGGATAGCCAACTACCTATAGAATATATAGAAGAAGATTAAAGAATATAGCTAAATCATTTTGCTTCTTTTAGCGAGATCGTAAAAGCAATATACTTTTTAGCTAGTGATGAGGCTAGCGTACCAATGGGAGAATCGTGAATTTTGACGACGGCTACTGTAAAAAAAGGAAATTATGATAGGATTTATTAAGGGTATACTGAAGGAAAAAGATTTCAACAACATTACTGTTGAGTGTAATGGTGTAGGCTTTCAGATTTTCGTGACGAACAGCTGTATGGCGAATATGCCAGACCTAGAGCAAGAGGTGAAGATCTACACCTACCTTCATGTCAGAGAAGACGAGATGAGTTTGTACGGGTTCGTCAGTCCAGAAGAAAAGCGACTCTTCTTGCAGCTAATTACGGTTAGTGGAGTTGGTAGCAAGACCGCCATACAGATATTGTCTGCCGAGCGTATGAGTGCTATCATAAATAGTATCATCAATGAAGATGCGTCCGTGATCGCTTCATGTAAAGGTATAGGAAAGAAGGTGGCAGAGAAGATAATAGTCGAGCTAAAGGACAAGATCAGACCGTTAGACTATATTTTGCCGAATGAGTCGATCTTTGCTCAGAATAATGAGAATATAGAAGAAGCGGTCATAGTCCTAACGAGTCTCGGCATGAGCAAGACACAGGCGAGCAAACTTGCTCGTGATGTGGCAAAAGAAAATGATACAGCAGAGCAGATTGTGGCAAAAGCGTTGCATAATATGGGTGAATAATGGAAGAAAGAGATAGATTTATATCCAGTACAAAGAATATGAGCGATGTCGAGGTCGAGAATAAATTGCGACCTATGACTTTTGATGAGTATGTAGGACAAGAAAAGATCAAATCAAATCTTAAAGTCTATATCGCAGCAGCAAAGAAAAGGAAAGAAGCCCTTGATCATGTGTTGTTATATGGACCGCCTGGTCTAGGCAAAACTACCTTGAGTCATATCATAGCAAACGAGATAGGTAGCCAGATAAAGATCACCAGCGGACCGAGCATTGAGAATGCTGCGGATCTCGCCGCCATTCTTACGAATCTAAATACAAATGATGTATTATTTATAGATGAGATACATCGTTTGTCAAAATCAGTGGAAGAGATACTTTATCCAGCCATGGAAGACTATGCACTAGATTTCATCGTAGGTAAAGGACCGAGCGCACGCAGTATGAGACTAAAGATTCAGCCTTTTACTCTAATTGGTGCGACGACGAAAGCGGGCAATCTATCTAGTCCGCTACGCGATAGATTCGGTGTAGTGTGTAGGTTAGAGCTCTATTCTGTAGACGAGATCGCTACTATCATTACTCGTTCGGCGAGTATCCTAGGAGTGGGCATAGATGATGACGCCAGAGTCGAGATTGCAAAGCGTAGTCGTGGCACTCCGCGTATAGCTAATAGGCTTTTAAAGCGCGTGCGTGACTATGTGCAAGTGGAAGATAAAGATACCATTAGCCTAGCAGATGCTAAAAAAGCTCTGTCATTGATGGATATAGACGAACTAGGGCTTGATTTCGTAGACAAACGCATACTAATGTCTATGATAGAGAAATTTGGTGGCGGACCAGTAGGTCTCGAGACTCTCGCTGCTACTACAAATGAAGAGGTGTCTACCATAGAAGATGTAGTAGAGCCATATTTATTACAATTAGGCTTCGTGGCTAGGACCAATCGTGGTAGGGTGGTCACACGCCTTGCTTATGAGCATTTTCATCTGCCTGTACCTAAGAATTTGCGCACTCCAGAGGAATTAGATGAAGGAGAAGATGATGATTAATTATAAGTCACTGGACACCTATGATTATCATTTACCAGAAGAGTTGATTGCTCAGACTCCGCTCGACAAGCGGGATGAGAGTAGACTACTCGTCTTTGATAGAAAGACGAAAGAGACTTATCATAGACATTTTAAAGACATTACAGATTTCTTACGAAAAGGGGATGTCCTAGTCGTCAACAATACTCGGGTGCTCCCCGCTCGTCTGCTAGCAAAAAAATCTACAGGTGCATTGGTCGAGATATTGTTATTAAAACGCATAAATATGACAGATTGGGAAGTACTCTTGAAGCCTGGTAAGCGAGTGAAAATCGGCAATATTCTCACTATCAATGACGAGCTAAAATGTGAATTATTAGAGATAAAAGATGACGGAAATAGAATCGTCAGATTTTATTTCAAAGGTGTATTTGAAGAGATTTTGAATAGAGTAGGCAGCATGCCTTTGCCTCATTATATTCATGAAAAGCTGAAGGACAAAGAGCGCTATCAGACGGTCTATAATAAAGTTTTAGGCAGTGCGGCTGCCCCTACGGCAGGCTTGCATTTTACAGATGAATTGTTGCAGAAGATACGAGATATGGGAGTAGAGATACTTGAACTTACACTAGATGTAGGTCTTGGTACTTTTCGTCCATGTAAAGAAAAAAATATTACAAAACATATCATGCACTCAGAGCATTATTCACTCAGTCAAGAAGTGGCGGACAAAATAAATAAGGCAAAACGCGAGAATAGACGCGTCATTGCAGTCGGTACTACTAGTGTCAGGACATTAGAGGCGGTGGCTCAAAAGGGAGTACCTTTAGTGGCAGATGAAGGAGAGACCGATATTTTCATCTATCCGCCATATGATTTCAAAGTGGTGGACGCACTTATCACGAATTTTCATTTGCCGAAGAGTACACTTATTATGCTGGTAAGTGCATTTGCAGGTTATGAAAATACTATAGATATTTACGAAACTGCAGTCGAGAATCAGTATAGATTCTTTAGTTTCGGTGATGCTATGTTTATTATTTAGGAGAATGATGAGAGAAAGGAATTGTGAACAAACCTATAGCGGAAAGATATATGCTTTACCTTTGATTAAACAAAGAGAATTTGCACATAGATATGCCGAAGGCTCAAACGAACTTGAAAATCTATTATTATATTTGTGGCAAAATAAAATTCAGACATTTGCCTGCTGTGCAGGACATTCGCTCAAATTAGACAATCCATATGTGTTATTTGAAATAAATAGATTTTCACCCGATCAGACGAAATCTTTTTATCATAAATTAATGCTCGCTATTATATCTAAAAATCAGCCATGTAGCTTTTTAAATACTGGTATTACATTTTTTTCTGAAGATGAGTATCATACAGTATGTATCTATTTTGATACTCTGTCAAATGAAAATTTCGATTTTGTCACCGATCTTATCAAAAGCACGCTAGAAAATGAGTCGGTATCTGATTATTGTCAGCGCCATGAAATCAATTCTAGACTAGACAATAGTCAGAAAAATTTTTTAAAGATATGTACCGAATTAAAAGCGTTAGAATACAAGAAATCTCAATCTAAAAAAATAGAAAACAACTTTCTACAGCCTATCTCGATAGTCTTTAGAAATGATCAAAGAATGTTTCAGCTAATCGATATAGACCCGAGTAAAATGTATAAAAGTGGTGAATTTGACTTTAAACAAATGAGAGAGACATTATCTAGATTGCAAATATCACCAAATGATAGCGAATCAAGAGTTGACAATATTAATATCAAAAGACTGTCATAAAAATAGAAACTTACATTATGTATAGTCGGGATCAATAGTGATATTGTAACCTTTACTACATTAGCTAGATTAATCGGATTTCAATCTATTTTCAATTAGTTAAACTACATAAATATCATAGAAAATTAAAATAAAAAAGGGTATTATGGAAAAATTTAGTTATGAAGTATTGCACATAGACAAAAATAGTGGAGCAAGGACGGGAGTACTACATACTCCGCACGGCGATATTTTCACGCCTATATTTATGCCAGTGGGCACGCTTGCCACTGTTAAGTCCCTTACGAGTGATGATCTATATGATGTCGGTGCACAGATAATACTCGCAAACACATATCATCTTCATATTCGACCGGGAGATGAGCTGATCAAGCGCGCGGGCGGATTGCATAAATTCATGAACTTCAATCGTCCTATGCTTACTGATTCGGGTGGCTTTCAGGTTTTTTCTTTGGCAGATATACGCAAGATCACTGACGATGGGGTAGAGTTTAAAAATCATCTTAGTGGAGAGAAAATGTTTTTCACTCCAGAAAAAGCGATCGAGATAGAAAACAATCTAGGCGCAGATATCATCATGGCTTTTGATGTGTGTAGTGAATACGGAGCGACCCACGAAGAAGCAGAGAAGGCTATGAATAGGACGCTGGACTGGCTAGATCGTTGCTATAAGGTACAGAAAAATCCAGATCAAATGTTATTCCCGATCGTGCAAGGCAATTTTTACGAAGATTTGAGACGAATCAGTCTCGAAAAAACGAAAAAATACTGTAAATGTGGCATTGCTATCGGCGGATTATCCGTAGGAGAACCTAAAGATGTGATGATCCGTATGCTAGATGTTATGAAACCTGATTATCCAGAAGATATGCCTAGATACATGATGGGCGTAGGGACTCCAGACTATATCTTTGAGAGTGTCGAGCGCGGGATAGATATGTTTGATTGTGTGCTACAGACTAGAGTGGCTCGCAATGGTCTAGCAATGACTAGCCACGGTAAAGTGACGCTCAAGAATGCTCAATACAAAGAAGATTTTTCGCCGCTTGATGAAGAGTGTGATTGCTATTGTTGCACTCATCACACGAAAGCATATTTACATCACTTAGTTAAATGCAATGAGATTCTAGGTGCGAGACTTTTGAGCCTACATAATATCCGTTTCACTTTGAAAATGATGGAAAATATTCGCGATGCGATAAATAACGACAGATTTCTTGATTTCAAGCGCGAATTTTATGAAAAATATGGTATAAAATAAATTGACTATTAAAAATTGTTTTGATATAATTGACTTATCAAAATCAAGGGGAGAGATATGGGAGAGATCATTTTAATTATAGTTTTAATCGTATTAGTCGTTGCTTTGTTTGTAGTAAGCTATATGAAGAAGAAAAAGTACAATACAGAGCTAGGACAGATGCGTAACGAATTGAAGACTGGTGATAAGGTGATGACAGACACGGGTGTCGTAGGCGAAGTCGTAGATTCTTTTATGGAAGATGAATACAAATATTTCGTTTTGAAGACTGGTAGAGGTAATAATGTTGGCTATTTTACAGTGCATGCGAACGCTATCTATTATGTGTATGGCAAAGAAGATAGTACTCAGCAGAAATCTACTACTGTAAAGATTGCACCAAAGCAAACCGCGCAAGAGTCAGAGACTGAATCAAAGCCTGAAAAGGTCGAAGAGACTAAAGTTGTAGAGGGACCTTCTGTCGATGAAAAGAAAGAAGAGCCAGAGACGAAACCAAAAAAGTCGACTGCTAATACTTCTACAAAAAAATCAACCAAGACTAGCCAATCAAAGAAAAAATAAATTTAATGAAGGTTTTATACTTTAGAGTTTTGAGTGTGATATTTATCACACTTTTTTATTGCGCGGACTTATTTTTATGCTGAAAATGTGCTTTTTCTATATAAATCTCATATATTTCATCTTAATTAGCCTAAATTTCATTGTTTTTGATCAAATTTTGCAAAACTTAGGCGCTTTTTATGTAAAAAAGTGTCGGTTTTATATCAATTTATTTGTAGAGAGGGGGATAAGTATGGTAAAATATTATTGATTACATAGATAGTAAGTGTACACGAATAATTACTAATCTAATCTCAGATACTATCGAAAAGGAGTAAATAGTGAAAGAAGAAAAGTACGCAAAGAAGATCAAATCAAATGAGAAATCTAGTGCATCAAATGAGACCAAGAAGTCTAGCCCAACAAATGTGACGGAGAGTAAGTCAGTCGAAAGAACGACACGACCAAACGAGCAAGCTATAAAGCCAGACACTCAGAAACAGCAATCTAGCAAGTCCCCTACCTACAATGCAGCTACCATGCTCCAAAATGCGAATAAGGAGATGCAGGCAAAGAAGCGAAGGAGAAATACAGCTATAGGTGTCACAGCAGGTATCTTACTTGCGACAGCTATAATAATACCAGCGGTGTATCTAAATGGTAAAGTAGATATCAATGTCAGCATTCCGACACTACAGCAGGATGAGAGTTTTTCAGTGGTCGTAAAGCGTGGATATAAGATAGGGGACCTACAGCCAAAGGAGATAGAGGGATATACCTTTGAGGGCTTCTATAAGGATGCTAATCTCACAGAGAGATACAG
>CALWFA010000033.1 GCA_944377465.1 uncultured Clostridia bacterium | reverse complement strand
GGAGACATAGTAGACTTGTCTACTACAGCCGATACAGAAAATTATGACACATGGAATGATCGACTCGTTTCAGTGGCTAGTCTAATCGATATATTAAATTCGGGTGAGATGCCTGTAACTGGCTCAGATGAGACTCAGACATATTTGAAATATTTCCTAAATGCAGACAACGCGGACTACTTTGAACTAGTGACCACGATGAATTCGGATGATACATTGTCGAGATTGCTTGATGTAGTATTTAGCAATCAAATGTATACTCCTATCAATGAGACATTGTTCTCTACCATAGATGAGCAAGTGGGCAATTTCACTGGCGTAGCCTTTGAGACAAATTTAGACAATCTATATACAGATAGGGATCAATATATCATGGTCATCACTTCTCTGATAGATTCGCTAGATAGTGGACTATATGAGAGTCATGATCTGACCACTCAGCTCACTGCCCTCGGAGAGATGCTAGATACCTTAAAGCTGGGTGCTAGCGAGAATGTGTTTGACGCGCTCTTCTGTAACCTCATTTGGTACATGACGAACGATCCGATCGACATGGATAATATGGACAATTATACAGGCAAGGATTCTCCATTCGAGCATGCAGATAAAGTGAGAGAATTCTTAGATGCGGACAGTGTCGAAGGCGGATATTATGGCATAGACTACTTAGGCTTGGTAGATGACCTAGTAGACTTCATCGAGTTTGGCAACGAAGTGTATAATACATTTATAAATACCGATTTTACGAATGCGGAAGATAGAGAGCAATTCGTCGCTAGTCTAAATGATGCGGTGGCAAATCTTGGAGACAGCACACACGCACAGGATATCATCGATACCGCTACAAATATCGTAAATGTAGTGCTCACAGATGATCAGCTCTCTGAGATCAAAGAGCATGAAGAAACTATCACAGAGCTGATCAACTCGTATGATTCAGACACGACAGCCTTGACAGAAGACATCAAGACTTCACTATTAGCATTATTGTTTGGTCAAAATTAATTGCACTCTTGTATTAGCGTTTTATTTTGGATTGAAAATAAATATCCATTGTCAGTCTAACATTGACATCTGAAATCCATGTGTTATTATAAAAGAAAGATCGAAAGCCATTAGTTTTCGATCTTTTGCTTTTCTTATTAAATGTGCTATAATAAAAAATAAGTATATGAAAAGCGAATGTGTCTCAAATTGCAGTATTGCAAATGTAGGTAAAAGTGACACCACTTATAAAAGATAAAAGGTGGTAGATATGAAATGGTTAGATCAAGTGAGAGTGACAGTAGACAAAGACAAGTACAGAGAGCATGGGGTATATAAGGGTGCGATAGGCACTATAATATTCGCATGGATTAGAGATAATCAATTTGAAGTGGTGTTTTCGAATCCTGATGGAACTGATTATGCGGATATAATGATTTATGTCGGAGATCTTGAGCTGGTGACAGACAATGGATTGACGGACGAGGAGATAATGCATGATCTACCGAAGCATGATCCGCATTGGTGGTGCAAAGTAGAAGACGGATACATCGTAAATCTACTAGGCGAGCGAAAGAATAAAGTAGCATATGATTATGAAAATTAAAATTATAATTCATTTATAATTTAACATACTAATAGGAGAAATTATGAAATGGTTAGATCAAGTGCGAGTGACAGTAGACAAAGACGAGTACAGAGAGCATGGGGTATATAAGGGTGCAATAGGTACGATAATATTTTCAGAAATACGATACAATCAATTTGAAGTGGTATTTTCAAATCCTGATGGAACTGATTATGCCGAGATAGAGATATATGTCGGAGATCTTGAGCTGGTGACGGACAATGGACTGACGGACGAGGAGATAATGCATGATCTACCGAAGCATGATCCGCATTGGTGGTGCAAAGTAGAAGACGGATACATCGTAAATCTACTAGGCGAGCGAAAGAATAAAGTAGCATATGATTATGACAGCTAAATGAAAAATTAATTGATATAAAATGATTTTTGATATTAATATTGAGATAGTAAAAGGACAATTTACTGTGTAGAATAAAAAATCGTTGACAAAAAGCGTTTTAATATATATTATAATTATACATTTATTAGTATTTAATATTTGGATCATTATGATCATTTTGTTATTTCAGATTATTTGGTCATTAGATCCTTGGAAATGCATATTTACGCTAGAGGAGAGAGATGTCGACGATAAAGCAGTGGAGCAAAAATCGAAATATAGTCCATGAATTGATACGCAAAAACATCAAGACTCAGTATAGGAATTCTATATTGGGTGTATTTTGGTCGGTCTTAAATCCACTACTCAATATGCTAGTAATGTGGCTTGTGTTTAGTCAATTCTTTGGACAGAATGATCCACTCTATCCTATATATCTATTGGCGGGTAACATTATATTTCAATTTCTGCGTTCATCTACTACGATGTCGATGACTTCGATCGTGAACAATCGCGGTTTGCTCACAAAAGTGAAGATTGATCAATACTTATTCCCGCTATCATCGACATTGTCATCTTTGGTAAACTTCGGCTTTTCATTTTTGTCATTATTAATAATAATGCTGTTTATGCAACTCATCGGTGGATATTCACTATTTGGCTACCAGATATTAGGCATACTTTTGATGCTACCAGCATTCCTGCTGTTTCAATATGGTATTTCACTTTTCTTATCCGCGATATATGTCTTCTGTCGGGATATCCAGCATTTATATACTGTATTTCTCACACTATGGACATATATTACGCCAGTATTTTTTAAGCTAGATAGATTAGATGTGAATTCTTTTGCATATAAAATACTAAAATTAAACCCAATGTATTATTTTCTCACTTATTTTAGAGACTCCGTGTACAATATGTGCTATCTAGGTGGCGGTATGGCGTCTTGGAAAATGCTCGGATTATTATACTTATTAGGTTTAGTCAGCATCGCTATAGGATATGCGGTTTATCTACCACTAAAGAAAAAATTCATCAATTACATTTAGGTGATCAATGGAAGAAAAAGAGACAGATTATTTATTGAAGATCGAAAATCTAAATATGGAATTCAAAATGCCAGCATTGAGATTTGATACTCTGAAAGAGCGCATGGTGAATTTTTTCAAGGGCAAGCGAGTAAAATCTAGACGCCTACAAGTATTGGACAATATTAATTGCGAAATAAAAAAAGGTGAATCACTAGGTGTGATAGGACACAATGGTGCGGGAAAATCTACTCTGCTCAAGATCGTGGCAGGTATATATAGACCGACGGCTGGCAAGGTAGATCTAAAGGGGAGTGTGGTGCTATTAAATCTCGGAGCAGGCTTTGATATGGAAGCCACTGCGGAAGAGAATGTATATCTCAATGGAGCGATATTGGGGTTCAGTAGAAAGCAGATGAAGAAGCGCTTTAAATCTATCATTGAGTTTGCCGAGCTAGAAGATTTCGTCAAAATGCCACTCAAAAATTTCTCATCAGGTATGGTATCTAGATTGGGCTTTGCGATCGCCATTGATGTGCACCCTGATCTATTGCTTGTGGACGAAGTCTTGTCTGTGGGAGATGCTAATTTTCAGAAGAAATGTATAGAGAAGATCAATGAGATGAAGAAGAGTGGCGTGTCATTTATGTTTGTCTCACACAATATCGCTCAAGTGAAAAATCTATGCGAAAATACTCTTTGGATAGAAAATTCCAAAGTAATGGGCTACGGTCCAAGTGAAGAAATATGCAAAAAATATTATGATTATTGCACAGGGAATCGTCCCGAATCTGCTAAAAACTGACTTCATTATAGATATTTTTTAGCTCAGCGCGTACGACATCTATGTCGTATTTTTTTACTTTCTCACGATTGTATTCACCCATTTTTGTCGCAAGATTTTGGTCTCTTAATATATCGATGATCGCGCCTGCGGACCCTGACACATCGCGTAGATCTACTAGCTTTCCGCCAAACGAGTCGTCTATTAGATCTCTATTGCCCCGCACATCAGAGGTCACGACAGGGAGTCCATAATGCATGGCTTCCATTATCGACATCGTGAGGCCTTCTTGCTTTGAGAGCAGTAGCATAAGGTCGCTGATCTGTAATATCTTATTGATATCTTTTCGATATCCAGCAAAGATGACGGCGTCGGATAGATTTAGTTTCTCGACCAGTTTCTTCATTTTATCAAATAGTTTGCCCGTGCCACAGAGGATATATTTTGTTTGAGGCATTTGCGCATGCACTTTTGCAAAACTTTTTAGCATGGTCGGATAATTTTTCCTTTTTATGAATTCAGCTACAGTTACGATGACCTTATCTTCCTTTGAGATTCCTAGTTCTTGTCTAAAGGTGTCATTGTCAAAAGGAGTTTGGTCATATTTTTTGATATCAAAGCCTATGCCATGTATCATATATTTATATTTGACTTTCCATGTACTAATAGCTAAAAAGTCTTCACTAGACATAGTGATCAGCACATTTGTGTATCGAGCGAGATATTTTTCGGCCGTTTTGAAGATGAGATTTTTGATGAAATTATTGTGTTTGAAGAAGAAAAATCCATGTGCAGTATATATCACTGGTATATGATATTTTTTGCCTATTAGCCGTCCCATCATTCCGCCCACAGGTTGCTGACAATATATGAGATCGTAATGATTCATTTCTTGATATTTTTTTAGTAGGCGATAGGCTTTGATATTTTTCATACGAAAAGGAGATCGTCTGAAAGGAATATCTACCATGTTTAGTCCGAATTTGTCTTTTAGCTCGTCGAACCAAAACCCAGTCCTAGCACAGAAACAATCCACGCTCGCTCCCATATCGAGCATATCCTGGATATGAGGCAAAAGGAATTGCCATATCATATTGTCCGTGGTGCAGACTAGCATAATTCGTTTATTTTGAAACTCTATCATATTGAAATAGTACAATATTGTAATAAAAAAGTAAATTAAATTAAGCGAAAAGCAATAAATCTTCTATCATAAAGATAAGTGACACTACTAGTATCGGTATCCATACATATTTATTGTATCCATGCGTCTTCACTATCCCATATATCACATAGCCTATGATGACAGCAAATAGGGTCAATCTCAATATACCCATTTGATACAACATTGAGATAAAGGTATTGTGGGCGCCTAAAGAGTGTAGTGTATGCGCGCCCATACCTTTACCAAAGAAAAATGTGCTAGGATTAGTAAATATTTCTATTAAATATTCGCTCCATAAGTCGTAGCGATCAGTAGTGAGCATATTCATGAAATCTCTGAAATTTTGACATTCACCGATCGTGCCGAAAAACCTATCAAACATGGTCGCGAATAGATCTCTAAATATCAAAATTAGACAAGCGCCTAATGCGAGCAGGATCGCAGTGACGATCAGGGTCTTTTTATAATTTTTCGTTAGACCATATACGAATATGATGATGATTAATATTGCAAATATTATGATAAAAGTCTTTGAAAAAGTACTGATCCCGATGAGTGAGACGGCACAAAATAGAGCGATCGAAAGATAATCTCTTTTGCTAAGCAGGGACATAGCGAGTAGACCAAGGCTGATCTCACACAATATCGCAAGGCTATTTGGGTGCGGGAATAGAGCAGAGTATCGTGAAATATTTTCAGTGAGAGCAAATGGAGAAATAAGCGTCTGTAGATATTGACTCACGGGATAGAATAGCCCTAATACAGAGGAGCAAAGGATAGATATAGCTAAGATGTTGATAAACAAACGGATATTGAAGATTTCCTGCTTCTTTAAATAGAGATTTAACAATAATATCAGCAACACTAGAGCAGAGATGTTTATAAATGTGGCACTATTCAAATTCGTGAAAGGCACTAGACACAATATTACTAAGGCTATGGTGGATATCAATATAAAAAGATTTAGCTTAGCCTTATCTCTTAGATATATCGTAATATATGCGCGTACTAGGTAGGAGAGCATGCATATGACATACAATATGACACCCAGTCGCTGTCCGATTAGACAAAAGGGAATATTAAATAAAATATAGCAGCTAGCATTCGACATGCTATCTAGTAGGATCAGCACAAGCAAGATAGGATATAATACATAAGTAATCTCATATCTAAAACAATTAGCTAGATACAGACAAAAAAGCAAAAAACAGTGTAGGTACAATCTGTTTTTTGAATAGAAATATTTAATTTTAGTAGATATCGTGTTCATTTGGATCTTTGCTATAGATAGCGGACAGAGTAGACAAAGTCAATGGCACACTATCGTTGTTTAATTGCTTTTTATTTTCGACGATATTTATGATCTGATTTGCGAAATTTAGTCCATTTATGTATTGCTCATGTGAGATCTTCCCTGTCTTTAATAAGTAATCAGCATAATAATATTCACGGTAAGCAGAGTTTGCATCTCCGCATCTTCCCTTAGGGGTGAAGATGATGAAAAGCGTCATGAATAATATTTTCATATCGTTGATAAAGGTGATATTATGTACATATTCTAGATCTCGCTCAAATATCTCTTCCCATGTCGACTTGCTTCTACCACCTGTGACCTGAGACAGACCAGATAGACCTGGACGAATGGTGTATGCCTCCATGACCGAATCATCATAAAATACCATATCTTTGATGAGTCTCGGGCGTGGTCCAATGATGCTCATGTCGCCCTTTATTATGTTTATTAATTGTGGCAATTCGTCTAGATTTGATTTTCTTAAGAATGAGCCGAATTTAGTGAGTCTATCTGCGTCAGGCAGGAGCTCACCTTTTTCGTTTAAGCTGTTGGTCATACTGCGGAATTTATATAGCTTGAAAGGTCGTCCATTTTTACCTGGGCGATATTGGGCAAATATGATACCTTTTTTAAGAGTACATTTTAGTACGATTGCTATGACTAGCATGACAGGTGACAACACAATCAAGGCGAGCAAAGAAAAAACCACATCTAAAAATCTCTTGCCGAATTTTTGATAAAAAGTAGGTTTTAGATGCTTAGTATTCGTATTACGATCGGCTGATTTGTGTCTCATATATTTGTATATTATAACACAATAACATATTAATATCAAGAATATTCGTAAAATTTCTAGATTATGTCGAAAGTAGATAATATTTTTCGAATTCATTAAAGCGGAAAGCTTCCACTTCCTTTCTAAGATTAAGCTCAAATTCGTGATATAGACGCTCAAAGATATATACTGCGTTAGCTGACTCGATCATTAAATTTTTATCTAGGATATCGCATGTAGACAATTCGCGTTTTAGTAGGATAAAGGTCAGATCCAGCATTTTGTATCTAAAGAATATTTTTTCATAGATCTTGCAAAGGGTCAGATATTTTTCATAGAGTAGTCGGAGATCTTGATTGTCTAGATCTTCTTGGGTCAATCTCAGCAAAATTGAGACAATATTCTCCACACGAATATACTCTGCGATCAATTTATTTTTATTAGTTTGAGATATCTTCATATAGATATATTATAAAAATTTAATAATTAATCATAGCGTGCAGAGAGGGATAAATTAGGAGATTTTGTCTAAAAAATAGATTATTGATAATATATTGTTTTAAAATCAGCTTTAGACTTTGACTTTGGCTTTCTTCTAAATTTTCGCTTTTAGTATTTTTCTGATTTTGCTACCTTTAGGAAAGAGAAACATTCCTACTTTGTATACTAGCGAATTATGCAATAGGCGCAATTTCAGCGGATAAATCTCGCGTGGAGAGACGATATCTGCTCCTTTCTTGTCATAAGTCATAGTGATAGGCAGAGAAAAGAGTTTACTCATATTTTGTAGCCTACGCTCTACATAACTAGCTTTTTTCACCGCAAGCCGAGTCATGTTCTTTTCGTCGAAAAGCTTTCTTATCACTTTCTCTATCTCATCTAGATTGCTAGGCAACAATAGGTGCTTTTCATATGGCCTTTGAGCGCTGGCAGGTAGGCGAGATATCTTCTCTACCGAATAGGTATCCATGATCAACGCCTTCATGTCGTGGAAATGTGAATGTCGCGCGGTGGTCAGATGGCTAGACGCCATGAGCTCTTTCCATTTTTTGAGCATAGGTGATAGATCATTGCGCTCTATTTGCACTATGTGAGACTCCATGATAGCAAATACTTTTCCCATGGATTGCACTTGATTTACGAATTTGTCACGGTCGGAGACATAGATCTGCTGGCTATCGTGTATGCGATAGAAGTAGTATCCTGAGTGAGTGTTCGATATCTTTTGCGCATGACAAAAGGCGAAAAACGAGGTCAGAGAATCCTCTGCAAACACCAATTTTGATATGCCTAATCGCTCTATGTCCTGCTTAGCACTAAGTAAGATCTCACGCTTATAAAGTTTATTCCATAGCACATAGTA
>CALWFA010000032.1 GCA_944377465.1 uncultured Clostridia bacterium | reverse complement strand
GTTTTAATCAAAATCTCACTATTTAGTGAGATTTTTTCATTTATAAGCGTTTGCTCTCATCCTATGAAGGGACACCTAAAAAAGGCTTTCCCTTCATTACTTCCCTTCCAATAATATGTTTTAAATTAGAAGAACTATTATGTGAGATATTTGTACTAGTTGCGATTTTTTGTAAAATCACAAAAAAGCATTAGCGTGCTATTGCGACGCTATATGAAGTGGAAAGATTGTTTTACCCCTCATTACTCCCCCTTTAAAATAGGATAGAAATTTTATTATACAATTTAAATCAAAATCTCACTATTTAGTGAGATTTTTTTTATAAGCGTTTGCTCGTATTTCCATTTAAGTGAACAAATGGATTAGTATAATTTATGCTTGTAAATTTTGCAAGTATATGCTAAAATAGATCTATGAAAAAGAACGAGAAAAGACAGCAGACTAAAGGATATTTTGCGACAGTAAATGGAGTGAATGTAAATGGGAAGACTTATTCTGAATTTACTATAAATTACCTTACCGAACTAGTAAATCAAAATAAAAACCTTGACTTTACGGATAGATTGTATGCATATATCGATTATTTTGTAAAAAATTTTTCTTATGACAATGACTTGAGAGATCGTGTTTTGAGTCGTATGATAGACGAAACTACAGAAATCAAGGAAGAGTCATTGTTTAATTTGCTTCACGACGGCAGAGGAGTATGCGACCAATTGGCACAGGCATTTAGTATGCTTGGCAGTATCGATAGTGAACTATGGCAACACGGAATAGTGATCGAATATTCTACATGTAATATATCAGTCAAAGGTAAGAAAATGGGGCACGCAGTGAATCATATAGTCGTAGGAGGAAATCGATTTGTCGTCGACTTGAGCACGATGATACATTGCAGACAAAAAGACTATCAGGCAGATGAAGAGCTTTTTAAACTAGTAGGACTGGACGAATATAGGGAGAATATGGAGAACATCGGCATTGACATTCTGCCACTAGGCGAAGAGATTGAAGAGCAATTTGCTAATTTTAAACTTCACATTGACCCTAAAGAATATTATAAGCGATTGAATACTCCGACCGATGAGATTAACTCAAAGCATCAAGACTGGATATATGGAATATCAATAGAAAAAGTAGACTATTCTCAAAGCGATGCAAATTAATGCAAATAATCATGTTCTATGAAATTTATTTAATATTCATTATTAATAAGTAGATTCTTAGATAAGATAATTATAATATTGACAATTTCTTAATAATTGATATAATTAGATCGATATTAGAATACAAGGAAACATTATGCTAAAAGATGTCAGTAAAACATATAATAAATTGTGCCAGCAAAAGGAAAAATTGATCGAAGAAGAGCGAAGAATTAAAAATACTATGGGACTCTCAAAGAGTAGTAAGGAATACCATGCATTAGATGATAAATTAAGAAAATTACAGGCTGATATCAGAGTGTGCACAGCAAAGATCCGCAGACTACGAACAAAGTATGATATTCCAAAAGAAGAATTTATCGACTCAGCGAGTAGCAATATATAAGTCAATAAAAAACTATTTGAGATGAGGTGATTACCAAGTGTTTACTTTGGAAATTAGATAAACTCAAATAGTTTTTTCACTATGATGCCTAAATTTTTCTATTAATAATTTTCGATTTGTTTGACTCATATAGATTGTAAATATACGATTTTGGTATATTATACTTATCTTTTATCATTTTAAAAGTAGTATTTTTGTCATGCTCGATTAATAAAGTCGAGAGTTCATCTAAAATGTCAGCATCAGATGGCTGGAGTGCAACGATCTCTGCTTGTTCGACGACTAATACATATTCGCCCTTTGGCTCGCTGATTTCAGCAGGCAGAGTGACGAATTCTACTTTTTCGTGTATTTTAGTGATCTCACTCACTATGGCGACTTTGACATTTCCTAGCGCTGAGTATAATGAGCTCAAATCTTTATTTAGGTTATATTTAGATGAATAAATTATCTTAGTACCATTAAAACTCTTAATATCATTGAGCTGAGACTTTAGCTCTCTATTTTTTTCGCTCAAGAAGCCAAAGAAAGCAAATTTCGTAGCGTCAAAGCCGGATAATACTAGGGCACTCAGACCCGCATTTGCACCCGGTACGACAGTGAAAGGAATGCCTTGCTCGATCAATTTTTTTGCTAACACATTGCCAGGGTCGGATATCACGGGCATGCCAGCATCTGATATGATAGCTACATTTTTTCCGCCTTGAAGGAGAGATATTATGCCGTCCGCGCTATTTTTTTCGTTGAATTTATGGTAGGCGATGGTCTTAGTATGAATGTCATAATGATCTAATAAAATCTTGCTGTGACGGGTGTCTTCGCAGGCTATCACATCACATTCACGCAAAATATTTATAGCACGAATGCTAATATCTTCCAAGTTGCCGATAGGTGTTGCAACGAAATATAACATGATATTATTATACCTAAATTCTACATAGATGTAAAGTTTTATATAAAAAATTCTCTAATCTCCTTATATATTAATCTTTCACTATTATCAAAGATCTTTTTTCGTTGTCTAAAGAAAAATTAAAAAATTTTCAAAATTGCTTGACATACCCCCCCCCTGTGCTAAAATCGGGACAAGGAGAGGATATGAAAATAATAATAGATACAGAAAAAGACTTAATAATGAGCTATATAGTTGAAATCGAAAAAGTAAAGAGCAAGGAGATCGAAAATACATATCACTACGAGACGACTCTACGCACTGCAGACACATTATCTAATAGGCAACTCCGTCTCACAGGGTGTAGTCTAGGGGAGATATTTAAAATGTTCGGTCTGGCCGAATTAGATCGTGACTCAATATTCGAGATATGCGAGTATCTCACAGATCTGAATGAAAACACGAATCACACAAAAGCAAATCTGCACATCGTGCCATGGAAAGAAAAAGTGGAGCTAAGAGTAGAAGGTCTGAATGGTCATGAGATCGCTCGCACCACTAGTGCATATGATCTATCTACGCTCGCCTATAATCATTTCAGAGAAAAAGCAAGCACGGCAAATGTGTAATTAGGTAAAACAAAAAATTGGTATCAAAGATGCCAATTTTTTATAGTATTTGACCGTCCGTATCAAGAATATATAGTATTTCAAATAATAAAAATTCACTAGCTGTACTAATGAATTTTTTGTAGTGAAATATTGTTCACACTATTTATATAGGCAATGATAAGCTTAATTTCACACATTTGCGCATTAAGAGGAGAGATCAATCATAGTTTAGTTTGGTTCTTCTTTATTCTTAGTAACGCGTACACCTATCTGTGCGCCTTTCACAGCTTCAATAAGGACGAGATAGGCTTCTTTCTCGCCATTGAAGATAAACTTCATGCGCTTTACCTGCATATTATATTTAGCACAACAAATGATGATCTCAGTGACTCTAGGCGCGATATGCACTAGGTATAGTCGACCTTTATCTTTCAATAGTTCGCTCGATTTTTTGATGATATCTTCCAATGTCGCTTCGATCTCATGACGAGCGATAGCGATCTCGCGTCGCTCATTGATCAAGCTTTTGTCATTGACTTTTTGATAGGGTGGATTGCAGATAATGACATCGAGACTTTTCGGAAAGTCGGATAGTTTCAGGTCTTTCAAGTTGCAATTAAAAATTTTGCTCTTTCGCTTAAAGCCATTAAATTTGATATTTTCTTCGATGATTTCGCACATTTCAGGCTGTATTTCATTGAAATATAGATGATTGAAATTGCATAGCGAATAGGCGTAAAAACTGATCACGCCACTGCCAGCACACAGCTCGAGCACATTGTCACTATGCTTTATATTGCAAAATTTCGCAAGAAGTACAGCATCTTGCGTGAATTTATAATAACTATCGCTTTGATAAATGGATATACCATTATCGAAGTGTTCTAGTTTGAAATTGTCTAATTTTTTCATAAAAGTGCACCAAAATCTTTCGTGATTGATATTTTATTTATTCGTCTTAAGTGGGCGTATTTCTTCAAGAGGGAAGACCTTAACTTCGGTCGATTCGTCCTTATTAAATTCCACACTGACAGTCTCTTTTAGAAAATCGACTGCAGTCACTGTGCCTATACCGCTTTCTGTCTCGACTTTTGAATGAACGCGGGGCATTTTTTTCTGCATTTCTTCATAAAATTCGTCTTCATATTTTAGACAGCAGAGCAGTCTGCCACACATGCCATTTATACGAGTAGGGTTTAGTGCTAGATTTTGATTCTTCGCCATTTTAATTGACACCTTGTCGAAATCAGATAAAAATAGTTTACAGCAGGTCTCTCTACCACATACACCTATAGCACCGAGCACTTTGCTCTCATCGCGATTGCCGATCTGATGCATCTCGATACGCATTTTATATTTTGAACCCAAAATCTTCACTAATTCGCGGAAATCAATTCTGCCATCTGCTGTGTAATTGATGACTAACTTCGACCTATCTAGGTTAGACGAGATGAAACCGATCTTCATATCAAGGTTTAGTTTCTTTGCTTCGCTCTTTATATCGGCGAGCAAAGAGCGAGTATATTTACAATTCTCGCAATGTGCGCGGTTGTCTTCATTTGTAGCGAGGCGTACGAATTCAGCAGTGACTTTACTGTCAAAGTCAGCAGTCGATTTTACCAAACCTAGTTCGTGACTGCCATTGATGTCGATTACGACCCGTTGATTGATTTTTAGTTCGCCATTCGCCTTGATATAGACAGGAGTGGGTGAATTAAATAGTAGTATTTCAGTGAGCTGCATAAAATTTCTCCTTTAAAATATTGAATAATAGATTGTCTAAAATGTATGTAAAATTTACATTAGACATCTGCTTTTTATAAGCGTCATCTAGCATAAGGACGATCTTAGAAAGCACTTTTTCGTTGAAGTGAGCTTTTACTATATCTATAAGATCTTTATCATACTTTGCATAATCTGATTTTAATGTAGACAAGATAATATCTTGCATTGTAGAGAAAAATATTTCCTTATTTTTTAGATTCATCTTGCTGACAATGCATGGTATGTCCGAAGTGGTATTGAGATTGGAAAAGATATATTTTATATATTCGATCGTGTCTAAGAAATCAGCATTTCGTACGAAGTTCATCATATCGGTAATGCTAAAATCTTTTTCTAAATATCCACGAATGTCGATTCCTTGGCTGAGAAGGTCAGAGGCTACGAGCTCTTTATCCGTCAGAGATAACTTCTGAAGATAAATTTTATTTACACGACTGAGTACAGTCTTTAATAATTTATCTGTCTTAGATGTCGTCATGATGAAAACAGTACTATCGTTTGGCTCTTCTAAAGATTTTAGCAATTTATTCTGTGCAATTTCATTCATATTTTCAGCATTCAATATCACAAATACCTTTTTAGTAGCAGAGATGGGTAGAGTGGAGAGCTTGGATATAATGTTATTGATATTTTCTACCTTTATACTCTCTTGATCCAAGATCGTTAGGTCAGGGTGAGACTTTGCATCAAACTGTCTGCACGCATCACAGACACAGCAACATTCACCCTGCTCACAAAGTATAGATTTAGCAAAGCACATTGCTACCATATTATTCAGCTCCTTATCAGCAGAGTAGAATAGATATGAATGCATTAGATTTTTTTGCTCGAATAAAGATTTAAGCATAGATGTATTTTTTATATTTTCATACATAAAATAATTATATCACATAATGAAAATTTTGACAAATAAATTAAAATTATTTGACATTCAAGAATGATGCAACTATACTTATAATAATAGGAATGGAGAATTTATGACAGCATTAAAGACGAAAAAGATTCTCACGAATATTGGTGCGATATTGGGTATAGTAATATCTGCGATATTAATATTTGCGGGATTTATATTTTTGATATGCTCCAGTGTAGTTACTTACGATTTTGTGGTAGAGACTTTACAGGCCGAAGGCACATTTTCTCAGTATACAGTCGAGGAGATTGAGTTGATTGTGAATATCACGAAAAATATATTTAATTTCGCCACTATATATTGTTTAGCTATAGGAATATCAGGGCTAGTAGTATCGATTCTTTTGAATGTTCGATGCAATACAAATAAGAATACTAAGGGTTTAGTGATTGCTTTGATGATTTTGTCTTTCTTGATAGGCGACATAATAGTAGCTGGGCTAATGATAGCCGTGCTATGCATCAATCCAAAGCCGGAAGAAATAATAAAAGAGATGAATGCAAATTCTCTATCAAATACGACAGGCGATACGACTACTATCGAATCTAATACTGATACTAGCTCGACGAATGAATAATAGAGATTAAGTGTTTGAGAAAATTGTATTATTGGTACTAAAAAATCACAGTAAATCTGTGATTTTTTAGTATCCTTATTATTTGATCTTAGTGATCTTATATTCAACTATGCCCATAGGTGTCTTGATAGAAGCAGTATCGCCGACTTTTTTATCCATCAATCCTGCGCCAATAGGGGAGGCATTACTAATGCGTCCATTCATAGGGTCAGAATCGGTATCGCCTACAATCGTGTATTCTAGAGTCTGATTTGTCTTCACATTGACGATAGTTACCTTACAGCCTACACCGACTTTGTTTGTGTTGATTTTCTTATTGTCAATGATTTCTACTGATTTTAGTTTGTTCTCTAGCTCAAAAATCTCTTTTTCCACGCTAGCTTGCTCATCACGGGCAATATCATATTCGCTATTTTCACTCAGATCGCCATAACTTCTAGCTTCTGCTAATTTGCTAGCTACTTCCAGTCTCTTTACTGTCTTGAGATATTCTAATCTCTCTTTAGTGCGTTGCAATCCTTCTAAAGTCATAAATTCTTTTTCCATAAGTCTCTCCTATAAAATGTTTCATAATAAATAAGTTGCAATAGCATACCTATCGCAACGATGAAAATAGTATATCATTTATTTTTATGTAAAGTCAAGAGATTTTGTCATAATTAATACTATTTTCTATTGCTTTCGTGACAAGATGCTGAAGATCATCGATGCCTACTACCAAGCCAGCTTTCCCGTCTGCTATCAAGTCTACAGCATACTTACCCGCATCGTAAGCGTACATTCTATCGAAAGCAGAAGGTGAGCCACCGCGCTGGATATATCCTATTATGTGTGGACGGACCTGAATATTACATTTATTTTGAAGAATTTTTGCTAGTTCTACACTATCAACTGTGTCTTCTAGCACCAATACGACAGGGGGCAGGTGAGCGCCGTCATTTTGAGCTTTTATTTTCTTGATTAGCTGAGTAAGTGAATAGTTAGGGTCTTTTATGACGAAATCAGTATGGATAGCCTTAGCGACTCCGTCGATCAGATCTGTACAGACTCTGCCCATTATTTTCACCACTGCACCATTATTGAAAGCGGATAATGAGTCCTGTATCTGATCGACTGCAGAGACGATACTATTTAGTGCACTAT
Source organism: uncultured Clostridia bacterium (assembly GCA_944377465.1). GTDB lineage: Bacteria > Bacillota > Clostridia > Christensenellales > UBA1242 > Onthoplasma. The sequence goes on along the minus strand of CALWFA010000032.1, from coordinate 2,274 downwards.
CATAGCCTATAGTCCTAAAGAAATTAAGATCGTTGTCTATAGTGCCAGGTAGACAACTGACTTTGATCCCCCTATCTCTAAGTTCCATAGCTCCCTTTAGACTGCCGTCACCACCCACAATGATCAAGGCATCAATCAAGTGCTTTTTTAGATTTTCTACAGCTATTTTTATATACTTTGATTGAAAAAATCGTTTGCTTCGCTTTGATTTTAGCAGTGTGCCACCTTGATTGATTCTACCTTCTAGTATATCATAAGTCAATAAAGTAATATCATCATCAATCAAGCCGTCATAGCCATTGCGTATACCATATAGGTTGATACCTTTATTTTGACAAGCAGAAAATACACCATAGATAGCGGTATTCATACCTGGTGCGTCTCCACCACTAGTCAAAATTGCGATATTTTTAATCTTCATAAGCTTCTCCTTAATCATTATTGATGAGCTCTAACATAAATTTATCAAAAATCACAGATTCGACGAAATCGTCTGGCTTAAATAGGCAAACATTAAAAAGATTAAAGTCATACACATGCTTATCTAGCAGTACAGGAGTGGGGATATTCAATGAATAACATAGATTCTTTAGCATATCAAAAAAAGTGGTAGACTTTTCATCTACTAACATGGTGGTATCTTTAATGATTTTATCATGGCTAAGAATCTTTCCCCAAATTTTAATCATAGATTTATTGTATTACAATTCATCAAAAAAATCAAACAAATTATAAATTATTTGACTTAAATTTTAATTTTTAGTAGTATAGAATTATGGAAAATCTAGTTTCACTGAAATATTTGGATAGCTATGAGTATGAAAAGGTGAGGAAATCTGTTCAAGAGCTTTTTGCTGATTTACATATTGAGCAAATCATTAAACCTAAAATGAAAGTGTTGATCAAAGTGTGTCTGCCATACAGCTCTGCACCTGATCAAGCGATCACTACACACCCCGCTATAGTGCGTGGAGTGGTAGATGTGTTGAGTGAGTTTGGTGCGAAATGTATATTAGCGGATAGCCCTTATGACAAGTACACCACTTCGCATATGGAAAAGGTCTACATAAATACAGGTATGTTAGAGGTCGCAAATTTCACTAAATGCAAACTAAATTATAATCTTAAGACTACTACCATCGACCTACCTAATGGGGTAGAGACGAAGTCTCTCACACTTTTAGATATCGTCAATGATGTGGATATTATCATCAATCTAGCAAAGGTAAAAATTGATAAACGACTGGGATATTTGGGTGCGACGAGCAATCTATATGGTCTAGTCCCTGCCGAGATGAAGACCCTCATTTTAAATAGACTAGATACATTAAAGGATTATTATAATTATTTAATAGATATAGTGTCAGCGCTGAGCGACAAACTAGTGCTAAATATTGCAGATGCTGTAGTAGCACTCGAAGCGGGAGAATCTCAGCGAATGCTGTCCTGCTTGTCTATAAGTAAGAATGTGTTTAGTCTAGATGCCGTCATGTTAGACATTTTAGGGTTAAACTTGAATGAAAGCATAGTAAAGGTCGCATCTGATAGGGGTCTAGTAGATGTGGATAATCCTTATTCTATAGAAGAAGGAGAGAGTGTAGAGCAGTATAGAGTAGAGAATTTTGCAGTATATGATTATAAATTGACTCAACCTATCAATAAAAATCGATTTAAGCAGAGACAATATTTCAATTCATGTCAGCAACGCCCTGTGATAGATGCAAATAAATGTAAAGGTTGCACCATATGTAGCGAGATTTGCCCGACGAATGCAATAATGATGAAATATGACAAATCGGGTGAATTATATGCGGAAATTGATTATAAAAAGTGCATATTTTGTAATAGGTGTCACACAGGGTGCCCATATTCCATAGTAGAATTAAAGACTCCTATGGGGTACAAAAAACTGACTAAATCAATATCTAAATACAATAAAGAAAAGCAGAGTTAGCTCTGCTTTTTGAATAGTCATTAAATATTGTATAAGTATAATTTTTAATCAATTAGTTAGAATAAATGGTAAATAGGAGCGGATATGTTGAGATTAGTAGCATTCATATTGACTTGTCTAGGTGGATTAAACTGGCTTATGATAGGTGCTTTGCAATACGATTTCATTGCAGGAATCTTTGGTACTCAAGCGAATGTCTTTAGTAGAATTATCTATATTTTGATCGGTGTCGCTAGTATGTATATATTGATAGTTACGGTGTTTTCTAAGGGTAGATTAAAGCTCTTTGGCTACAAGAAAAAGAAAGAACCTAAAAGAAA
>CALWFA010000031.1 GCA_944377465.1 uncultured Clostridia bacterium | reverse complement strand
CTCTGTAGACTCTACAGGCTCACTAGTGTTCACCTCTTCTGTCTGACTTGGCTGCTGGACTGGAGCATTGATAGTAGTATTAGGCTGAGCGACATTTACAGTAGTCTGAGTTTTGAACTCGTCCAACTGCTCTGCCAAATTCTGATTTTGATTATAAATCTTGTCTATCTCTTTATCTTTCGCGACTATAGTTTCTTCTAGACCTTTTATGTCAGTCTTTAGCTTATTGATCTTGTTCTTTTCTTTCTCTTCGACTGCCTGCAAAGCCGCGTCATACACTTTATTGCTATAAGTCTCGAATTCGCTCATCATTGCTTTCTCTAAGGATTGTCTTGCTTCCTTAATAGAATTCTCTACTGAGGTCAACTCTATCTGATAATTCTCTAGCAACTTCTTATGAGCATCTGTCGCGGTATCATACTCTCTCTCGAGATTTCGCTGTCTATCGAGCTCTGCTTGACCCTGCTTCTTCAAATAGTTTGCCTCAATGGTAGAAGACACTTCTTCGAGCTGAGTCTTATAGTTGTCAAAAGTCTCTTTGCTGACTTGCATCTGTCGCTGATATTCTTTAGTGACTTCTCTGAAATTCGTCTCTTCCTGAGTGATATCTGAGTTGATTCGCTCGATATCTTGCATGTATTTCTTACGCTCGGCGATATAGTTTTCCGCCTCCTGCATCGCACGCTCTAATACTAACGAACTAGCGACACCAGCTTCATCAAAATTAAATTTCTCATGCTCAACATTCTTTAATCTAGCACGCTCCAATTCTTTTTGCTCTTCCTCTGCTCGCTTCTGCAAGTATGCATACAATATCGGAATGCCTCGCTTGATCTCATTGCGGTCAAATAGTACTTCGTAATCAATATAATCAGGTAAGGTCTGTGTAGCCTTGTCGATATTCACTTCGAAATATTGATAGTTTTGATACAGGTCACTAACGATCGCATTGTGTCGCAGATCAAGGAAAATAGTGATCAGATAATTCAATATCAAAATGATGATAGGACATAGGAGCACTCTCTGCAATACTAAGATCAGATCTATGCCCTGCGAATATTCATAAGAATAATATAAGTTTAATAAAATGCTGGCAAAGACAAATACATAGCAAAGGATATTCATCACCGTGATATCGCGCTTGTATGTACTATTTCTGATAGGCGCTGCCACACATATATCAAATGACATATAATGACTAGCCTTCTCCTCTCTATACAATACAAATTGCTGCCACTGTTTTCTCAATAATTTTGGAACTTTCCCAGATTTCATTTTATTATTAAACTGGACTAGATTGTCATCAGTAATCTGTGGATTGTCTATAAAATAATTATTAAACATATCTATGGCCTTGATCAGTCTCGACTCATATGCCCTAGATGTAGAGATAATTACACATATCACAGTAAGCAAAAATAACGAAATAAATATCAAAAATATTTCATTATAGGATATGTAATTTTTCAACGAACTAAAGAATTTGTCGACTTCATTAAAGATATTCATAAACACCCCTTTTAATACAAGTCCTGACTATTTGACAAATATTTACATTGTTATTATAACACAAAAAATAAATAATTACTAATAAATGATGAATATTTTTTAATTTTTTTTAAGTATTTTTTCTACCTATTTTTAGGTTATTTTATTAAGCATAGTAGTAGATAAAAAACATTTTTGAATATATTTATCTAATATTTACCTATATTTACTACTATTAATAATAATATTAGTCTTTATCTGCCTATTTTTTATATCGTGAGGTAGTATTTATAAATTGATTTTATCTTTTAAATATTTTATTAATTATTTTGATATTAATTTTAATTATAAAATAAATATAAGTATGATTTTTTTATTTACTTACAAATCCATTATTACGGATAGGAATAATTGAATTTAAAACATTTGACATTTTATCTCTAATCATTTAATATATCTAAATAGTGGAGAAGAAAAATGTTTTATTCATATATGATATATTATATCTTAGGCATAGTAATGATACCTGGAATAATACTCGGCATATGGGCGCAGAGTAAGGTATATTCTACATTTAATCAATACAATAAAGTGCAGACTAAACACGGTAAATCAGCACATGAAGTCGCTAGGTTTATGCTCGACAACGGTGGCTGTACTGACACTCAGATTCAGCAAATACGCGGAAATCTAACGGATAATTTTAACCCTAGTACAAATGTAGTATCGTTGTCCGAGAGCGTATATAATCAGTCGACTATCTCTGCTGTAGGCGTGACAGCTCACGAGATTGGACATGTATTCCAGCATCGTGAAAAATATACTCCTATCAAGATACGAAATGCACTAGTACCCGTCATGAATATATCTAGCATGCTGATGTGGCCACTGATCATCATAGGCTTGATACTCGAGATGACATACTATGTCACTGCTGGAGATTGGCTTTTATATATAGGCATAGGGATATATGCTCTAAATATCGTATTCTGTCTCATCACTTTACCTATTGAATTAAACGCTAGCAAGCGTGCCGAAAAGATGCTCCTCGCCACTGGAGAAATGGATACTGAGGAGACTAAGGGAGTCAAAAAAGTACTCAATGCTGCCGCTTGGACATATGTAGCCGCATTAGTAACTTCGATATTGTCGCTACTACGCTTGATACTATTCGTATTCACCATGAGGGGCAGGGATTAATCAATCAATTCACGCACTGCGCGTATGTGTGAAAATTTAGTCATGATCTCATATTCACTCGTCGACACATATTTACTATAAAGACTCAGGGAGTTGATCTCATCTAAGATGTAGATCTCATCTCCCTTTTTTAATCCCGTATTCGAAATATCTAGCATTGTGCAATCCATACAAATATTCAACACTTTAATCCGCTTGCCTTTCACATATAAATCAATACCTATATATTTCATATCATATCCATCCGCGTAGCCTATAGGAATGGTCGCGACTAACATGTCTTCTTTTGCTACAAATCTATAGTCATATCCGACCAGTTCTCCTTTTTTTATTCTATGCGTCTGAACTATATGAGTAAGGATCTTTGCCACAGGTCTAAAATCAAAATCGTGTCTATTATAAAGGCTAAATCCTATGCGCACCATACTTAATGAATGGTTGAATTTCTGATTGACAAAACTATTGTCTGCATGAAAAATGATAGAATCTCGATCTGCCTGACAGGTAGACATAAAAGCTACGAATTTCGAATATTGGACGGCGACGAAATCATCTGTCGTGGCAAAATGAGTACATACTCCTTCTAAGATAAGTTTGCTCTTCTTTATCTTCTTTATCGCCGTCTTGAAATCTTTTATACTATCAAAGCCATATCTATTCATGCCGGTATTCACTTTTAGGTGAACATTTATAGCTATATTTTGCCTGATTAGATATTCTAATTCTTCTAAAGAATTGCAAGAATAGGAAAATCTGCTGTAAATATTCTCTATATCTAACGCACCTAAAATTAAAATCTTTTTATCAGTAAGTCTTGCCAAGGCTTTTGCTTCGAAAAAACAAGCCACCCCATAATAATCCACATGATCATCTATTACCGCTACGACCTCTTTTAGTCCTACACCATAGGCATTTGCTTTCACCATGGCACAGATGAGTGAGTTTGGATTATTCTGTTTGACTTGTTTTATGTTGTTTATTAAATTTGATTTACTAATTTGAAAAGTGTTGAACATATAATTATATATGCTAATAATTTAGTGATTTTCACTAAATTCACACCCGCAATATGTCTGACGATACATTGATTTTTCTTTCGTGAGAATAGTGCTACGCAAAAAACCATTTTCCTTTTTAAAATCTGCGTGCAGATATCTTATATTATATTTGTCAGCCAATCTCTCGCCCGTAAGATTGATAAATTCTGCATCTTTATGCGGGCTAATAGAGAGCGTCGTGGTGACAATGTCAAAGCCATGTGAGCTAGCATATTGAAAGGCTCTATCCATTCTATATGCTATACATATTCTACAACGCTCCCCGCCTTCAGCGTCTGATTCTCTACCCGACACGAGCTCTAAAAACTCAGTATGATCATAGCCGATGTCGACTACTTCTACTCCAAGTTTTGAAAATTGCTCTCTTCGTAAAGCATATTCATCATATGGATAAATATTAGAGTTGAAATATAAATATGTAATTTCAAAGTGATCTTTCAATCTCTCAATGACTGCACTCAAGCATGGTGCACAGCAACAATGCAAAAGTAGTCTTGGCTTATCTTCGCCAAAACTACTTATTTCTTCATGCATTAGCTGATTATAATTGATCTTCATACGAATATTGTATCAAATATTATAAAATTGTCAAGAATTGATCGTGAATATATATTGATATACCCGTTCAGTACCCTCGCCATCTGACCCGCTGAATGATATAGTACATACTTTAGACACATCGCCGACCTCTGACAAATCGATCTCGATATATTTATCTTCCGTATTGATTGTCAGTCCTGAGCCTTCATCTGTGGTCAGCTCTGTACCATTTATGTACACGGATATAGGATCGTCTTGATCAAGGGTCAGATATCTCGACACGAATGAATATTCAAAATGCAAAGTCGTGATATCCGCACCTTCTTTGTGATGCAATTCGTACGCGTATGTATGATTCGTAGTATTGGTATTCAGACTATCTGTCGTGATATAGATCAGCTCCTCGCCATGATTTAGCTTGATGATATTATTCGTTTCATCTGTAAAGATCAGCATATCATTCGAATAGGTCTGCCTATTCCATGCGTCAAAGGATTCTACCTCTGCTCCGATCAGATATGTGACAATGCTACCATTCGCTGAATATTCAAGGATATTTGCAAATGGTGTGTCATAGCTGACGCCATTAGTAAGGGTAGCGTCCGTGACTAGTCCTACATACGAATTTGTGTATGATGAAATATCTTCATTAGCAAAGACAAATACAAGATCTTGATCCGAATTTAGACCGAAATTATATATCTCGTCATTATCGGATAGACCAATGAACAGACCCAGCACGCGCCTAGCGAGAAGTGCATCCGTGAGCGAATTTCGACCAGAAGCGAAAGTATAGAAATTGCTAATATTCTCAAACCAATACTCAATAGTCTCGTTCGATAGAGTCAAATTCGACAGCCTGTCGTCTAGCGTTTCACTATTCAGACTATATCTTAACGCATCTGACGGTATCGCCACCTGACTATCTGACGAGATAGCTCCCGATCCGCCTGTACGCGCGAGCAATGTCTCATCGCTGTACATAGCGCCTATGATTCCACCTGTGATATATCCCATAACATTGCCTTGGTAGGTCGAATCATATATATATCCATTTACATTTCTGCCTACAATACCCGCTACGGTCTTAGTATTGCTAGAGCTATCTATCACATTGATATAGACTGTAGCGTCTGAGATGAATCCTCCCAGATTTAGTCCCACTAATCCTGCTGACACGCTAGAAGAATCAGCAAATGCATTTTCACTCTCGCTGTACACGCTGACATTAGAGATCACGCCTCTATTCTCACCGACGAGTCCTGCAGAATATTGTGCACCTTTCAGCTGACCTTCCGAGATGACTATGTCCGCATCCTCTACTCGCACACGCTCGCCCACGAAGCCAAACATTCCGCCTACAGTATCTCCTATGCCTACGATATCACCATTTACGGACAATTTCTTTGCTTCAAAATAGTTAGATGAATTAATCTCTCTCGTATCATCAATATCATAGCTAGCATTTGAATATCCGTCCAATATTCCTGCGATACTACCAGCATAGTAGACAGACGATAGATTTTCTGACGCTTCTAAGCGAGTATTGTCGCTCGTGTTATTCCTAGACAGATAGATCGAATATCTATATCCCGACGATGTCCTAATACTATTCACGCTCGCGTCACTAGTGATCATCTCGAGATCAAAATCACCTCGCACTACGCCTGCCAGTCCACCTACAGCATTTGCTCCGACTATGATATCATTCGCTGTGATATCTACATTGTATATATCGAAATCTTCTATGATTCCAGCCAGCGCGCCTACTGCCTGCGTCTTGGTCGCCAAGATTGAGTCTGCTGTAATATCTATATTCCTAATAGCATTGACGATAGATAGATCATCCGCACTCATGGTCTTTCTAAATAATCCTATGCCTTCCAATGTCGAAGTCGTATATATCCTTAGTCCACTGATGTCCATATTATTACCTTGGATATTGCCCATGAAATCTATTACACTCGTACTAGGATTTTCATACACTGTGCTAAAATCAAGGTCGGTCACAAGCCTATAATAGTGCATGCTGTCATTCACCTGCGTCATATAATAATCCCATGTAGGCACATCGTAGATGATATAAGGATTATTCTTACTACCATATCCACTATTTAGTATTTCATAACTAGTGAGATATGTGATATGTCCGTCTTCATCAGTCACTTCTGTAGTGATGATTCTGATATTTCTCAGCCCATAATACATGCTATCAGTGTTTTCTCTAGCCGTATATTCTACCCGCTCAAGGCAAGATACTAGCTTAGGCAAATCTCCACCTGTCATCGTCCAGACTGCGCTAGTATTATCTCCAAATGCGAAAGCTGGATAACTAGACTGCTGAGTCATGATAGAGACATTGTTGATATCTAGTGTAGTGATGCCTGGGATCTGATTGATATACCCGCTTTGTACAAGGACTAACTCATAGCAATCACTAATACCTTCCGTCCCGTTAGGTGCAAACATTCGAATATTATTCGTCCTTACTCCTTGGTTTATATAAGTATACGCACGCGCAATGCTATTGTTCGTCTGAGTAGCTATGAATCCATAGAAGGTATTTTGGTTATTACCCACTAGCTCAAGGTCTACATAACAATCATATATTGAGCCAGTATTCTGATATACAAAGCCAGATGATATATCCTTTGCTGATATATTACCTATAGTAGCGCCATAGTTGAGACTCGTCGTACCAGCTTCTACTGCACTCATCGAGATTTCACCCGAATTTGATACCACGAAGCCCGCCACCTGTGTGATATTGGTATATTGAATATTACTATTATGTGCAAATATCAATCCTGTATTTGTATTTTCAAAGTCTCCTGTAGCGTCGTACACTGTAGATGCGATCTTGCCTTGATTCTCGTATGCAACGCCACCGATATTTGCCAATGCAAATATGTCTAGACCACTCGTCGAATTTGTGATATATCCCGTGCTACCGTTCACCGCTACTAGACCGCCGATATAGAAGGCAATCTCGTAGTTGTTGCTAGCCTTTTCCTCTAGGGTCGATGCTGACAGTGCAATAGTGCCTGCTGATTTACAATTAGTGATAATACCATTATTCACTGATGCTATCGCTCCGAAATAGGCTGACTCATAGTCAATCACCGTATCTGTGCTATTACATATATCTGCATAGTCCACCGAGAATGACGACACACCTTTCTCTACATGTCCGAGTGAATAGTCGCCTATACCATAGCCGATCGATCTATAGTTTACAGTTAGATTCATGACCACCATACCTTCATAGATCTCTCTAAATAGCCCCGCATTGATCTCCTGATCTGTAAATGGTGCAAAACTCTCAATGGTGATAGTATGTCCGTTTCCATCAAAAGTATTGAGCACTATGTCCATAGGCGTATAGTCAGTAAGAGTAATGTCGCACGCTAGAATATAATTCATATTTTCACCCGCTGACATATTTAAAAACTCTTCCGCCGTGGTGATCACTTCAGGCTCTTCAAAGCTATTTGAATTCGAGAAGTTTAGATAATAGGTAGACTCATATCTATACATATATGCTTCCGTATCATATGGTAGTATTAGCCAATTCAAATTATCATCTAGCACAAATGTTGGATAGAGCTCTAGTCTGATGCCAGTCTTGCCAGCATGTACGATGATCTGATTGCCGTCGATAGACATATCGCTAGAGGTGATCGAGGACACTATATCATCATCTAGATTAAAGAATTGATAATATCTATAGCCTGTATCTGTAAAGTTATTAGTATTTAGCTCTCTTAGAATCTCATTTATAGCAAATCTCGCAGGTGAAGCATTGTCCGCTGTAATAGTCTCATCATAACGGTATATGGTATCTCCGAAACTATTGTTTTCATTGAATAAAATATCCTCTTCGTCGAAATAGAATTCAAGTGTGACTTCGCTCTCGTAGTCTCCGTATATCTCATTTACATTATTTGAATTGACTCGACTAGGACTAATACTGATATCATAGATCATGAAATTCACTATCCTCAAATTCATAGTAACCGTAGCCGTCTCCACTGTACCATTATCTAGATTGCTAGTAGTGGTGAAGGATAAAGTAACCGTCTGACCTACCAAAGTGGTATTAAGTGACAAAGCTCGTAATTCAAATATGCCATTGTATACTTCTACTATCTCAAAGTGTTCAGTCACATTATAGTTGCCAGTAATAGATATCTCAGGAATGATATCTCCATTGGAATTCTGCGTAGTGATTCTAAATGAAGTAGTTACACCATTCGCGATAAACACAGTCGGTGTTGAATTGAAACTGTCGTTCTCTTCGTATACCTCTCCATTAGGCTGTAGATATTCCATAGTGATAGTAGGGAGCATCCTGACATCTATCTCGATATAGGTAGTCTCTCCTACTTGGTCTCCCGAGTCGAGATATGCACTCACTCGGATAGTGTGTACTATAGAAGAATAATATCTATCGATTGCCGTAGCTACATATATAGATGAATCATTCGTCTTTACTAAACGGATACCTCTGCCATCACTAGATGGTCTATCCATCTCATCTAGTCTATTGCCACCGACACCGTCGAGTTGAGCAAATACGATCTCTTCTCGCCCCGTGATATCGCTGATCTCTAAATAGTCGTAGTACCCATTGATAGGCGCAATATCTATGATGATCAGACCATCAGCGTTCGGTCTTAAGTAATCGCTACGCTCTATGTTCTTCCCTATATAGACATAGTTTTTCACATCTATTTTATTTATTCGCTGAGGTAGGATAGTAAATTCTGCACTAGCGACTTTGCCTGTAGATATAGTGAAATCTACCCTAACAGTCATCAACTCAGAGTAATCCCATGTCTCATCTACGATCAGCACATAGACTATATTTTGCCTATTCGTATTCTCGTCCCACTGCCATACCTCTACGATTTCAAGTATGATAGAGTCCGTGTCCGATACCATATCTCCATTTTCATCGTAGAGACTTATATCTGTACTGATCTCACTACCGTCTAATTCTATATCCGTAGTCAAGTATGCTGTGATATAAGTATCGTCATTCGGATACAGTATAGCCGAATCATAGTTTATAGATATATCACTAGCACCTAATTTCGTCTCGACATAGAAGGTAAATATATCATCATAATAGATTGTGACGGATTGACCATCTCCATACTCAATAGTTATATACGGTCGCACATTAATAGCAAATCTACCGTCTTGTGAATATTTGATTACCGATACGGTGAGTGGAGTCGATGAATCTAGCGTGTATATCGCATTGCCATTTTCCTCATCTAAAACTCTGTCCCCTTGTATACTAATATATTCTTCCGCACCGACAGGGATGCTCACTTCTAGCGAAATATTTTGATTCGCTATATATGTGTATTGCACTCTATCGTAAGTGATCGATCCAGTGTTCGACACATAGAACTGTCTAGCCATACCATTGGCAATACTTATGGTTTGCCCATTTATACTATTATCTCCGAGTGCACTAGCCGACAGTATGATAGTATCTGGTATAGGATAGTCCACTACGACCGCCACCGTATAGTTTACAGTAAGATTTAGAGCTGATGAGAATGTAATATTCGCCTGTCCTACTCCACGCACGATCATCTGTCCATTCGATATATATATTACCGAATTATT
>CALWFA010000030.1 GCA_944377465.1 uncultured Clostridia bacterium | reverse complement strand
TCCACTACGAAATTTTCGCCTAGCGAACTATCTACTATAGGATGACCTACAGCACCGAATCGAAAATCGCTTTGCTTGATGTAGGTGAGAGTGCCCACGCCACTAGCATTGTTTCGCACCCACATGCCTAATTTATATTTCTGACTAAGTATATCATAGACGGGCAGTATAGTCTTTTCTAGTATTTCATCTCCGCGCTTGATAGTGAGAGTCAGCTCTCTGCCTGCATAGTTAGGGAGATTGATGATCCTATCTATGTCTTGGATAGATTCTATATCGATTCCCTCTATCTTGAGTATCGCATCTCCGTCCTGTATTCCGCTGTCTTGTATCGGGTGAGTGGTGCCGTTTGCGGTCTGCACAGGGTTGCTCCCTACGCATATCACGCCTTCGCTATATAGATTGAACCCTACAGTCTCTCCTCCCACATACACATCAGTATCGCTAAGTAATCGGACATTCACTTTTTTGATAGTGAATAGATTAAATAGTTTGATATCCATCACTGTGTCTACTAGCTCATCACCGCTCGACACATCGATATTTTTAGGTAGGCTCAAGTTTATTAAGGGAGAGAATTCGTCCGTATCATTTGCAATCTCGATATCTTTATATGTGACCACCATATCATCAGGTAGACTAGTCACCTTTTTGATCTCTGGCAGTAAAAATATAGACATCACCATTACAAATATCACAGCAAAAGATATTATCAGCGCCTTCTTCATATAATCTCCTAAAGCATATTGTGTGTGGAAAATTATTTTATATGTATGAAAAAGTATTGACAAAATCTAGTAAATAGGATAAAATGCAAACATACCTTGGCAATAGTCGAGCGAATGCTCTGACGCCGACATTGTCATAGGCGGATTAAAAGGAGAAGAGTATATGATAGACAAGGCTAAAATCGTGAAAGAGTTTGGCAAGGACGAGAAAGATACTGGTAGCGTAGAAGTGCAGATTGCATTGCTCACCGCTAGGATCAAGAATCTGACCGAACACTTAAAAGAGAATAAGCAAGACAAGCATTCTACTCGCGGACTAAACAAGATGGTCTCGACTAGAAAGAAATTGCTAGACTATCTGTCTAAGCAGGACATCAATCGCGCTCGTCAGCTTAAAGCTAAGCTTGGCATTCGTGGCTAAGATGTGGATAAAATCTAGATTTATTTCTAGATTTTATTTTTTATTTATCATTTAATTTGTAAAAAATAATTTCTAAATTGTCCGAAACTATCTATAAAATAGATTTTTGGGCGTATTTTTTATACTAATTTAATTATTTTGTCTAAAATTAATTGCAATTTTTTTGAGAATTGGGTATCATATTAATGAGTATTGATGAGTATTTAGGGGTAAACATGAATAAGATTAGGGGACTCGTTCATAGTTTTAATAATATAATTGACAAGAGCCCAGATAGAGACAATTCTATTGTGGAGTTTTTTGTCACTATCCTAGAGAGCAATGTCGGAGCAGATTATTATTATAATCTATACACGATCTTAAATAATTTTTATAGCCTAAACGAGATCTATCCCCAATTTAAAAATATCAGCCATCAGAATGCAAAATGTTTAGACGAATACTCAAATGAGATAGATGAGATCAAGACTATAGCAAAGCGATACACTCTCCCTATCGATAAAATGATCGAAGACATGATAGATGTAGACTATCAGGTGGGGCTAGATGAGCGCGTGCAGAGCATTAGATCGGATATAAATAGAATGCTAGACCTGATCGTGAAGGCGAATGAGACTATCGAGCCTACCGCCACCTATGAGCCACAGCTCGAGCGGATCAAACCTTTGCTGAGACAGTACATATCAAATATCAAGATTGCATATACTGCACTTAGAAAGTTAGGTGAGCTAAATATATATAAAGAGTCATGCAAGTACGATTGCCGTGAGCTCTTCTTGGTATACACTGCGAGCAAAAATATAGATAAAAATTTAGCTGATGAAATGTTTGAAAATCTATGGATAATGGCACTCAATGAAGCAAACATTTTGACCGATTGTGCGAACCTCGCTATGAGCTGTGTGATTAGACCGATACTCACGACAGATGAGATCCGTGAGAAAGAATTAGATCGTGCGAGACAGCTCTTTGATGAATACAATGATGTCGGTAGCAGGCTGTCTACCATTACAGATGCAGAGCTCAAGGTGTTGGCTGATTCGAACATTGCAGGTGAAGTCATACAGCCACAAGTCTCTGAGCTGAATGCAGAGGATGTATTACCTGAGAGCGACGACGCAGGAGAGAATACTACAGCTGATTTAGGAGAGAGCACAGCACAGGACGGTGGATCGGTCGAGAGCGAAGATGCGGATGCTAGCGGAGAGAAAGTGAATTAGATCAATACAAGTACGGACTAACTATTCGTACTTTTTTATTTCCATTGGATAATATCAATAATTTTAGGGTAAATTATAAAATTGATTATAAAATGATATCTTTTTTAAAAATTTTATGCTATAATTATCGACAGAAATTAAAGGAGAATTATGAAAGTTACTAGTTATAAGACCGAAATTGGTGGAAAGACTGTAGAAGTAGAGCTAGGTAAGCTGTGTTTTCAGTCGAATGGTCACTGCGTGGTGAAATGTGGAGATACGGTAGTGATGGTGAATGTCACTATGGCAAAGTCTCCTCGACCAGGTATCGACTTCTTTCCGCTCAGTGTAGATTATGAAGAGAAAATGTATAGTGTAGGTAAGATCCCTGGCGGATACAAGAAGCGCGAGGGTAGACCTAGCGATCAAGCTATCTTGAGGAGCAGGCTGATAGATAGACCTTTGCGTCCGTTGTTCCCTAAGGGCTTTTACAACGATGTCACAGTGATCGCCACTCCGCTATCTGTAGACAACGATATCCCGCCAGAGCCTTTGGCAATGCTGGGTAGCTCTATAGCGTTGTCTATTAGCGATATTCCATTCGAAGGTCCTACAGGCGCTGTGAAGATCGGGCATGTGGATGGCAAGTTTATCGTCAATCCTACCGTGGTAGAGACGGAAGCAAGTGATATAGATCTGACAGTCAGCGGTACGAAAGAAGCAATACTAATGGTAGAAGCTGGAGCGAAAGAAGTCAGCGAAGAGACTATGCTGGATGCGATCATGTTTGCTCATGAGGAGATAAAGAAACAAGTAGCATTCCAAGAGAAGATCGTAGCAGATCTAGGAGTCACTAAGACTGACAAAATCGCTTTCGATGAGATAGATACAGATATAGATAGAGCAGTGCGCGAGTATGCGGATCAGAAGATGGATGAGATGCTGACCGAATATGATAGGCATGTGCGCGATGATATCGAAGATGCTTTGACCCATGAGGTACTAGAGCATTTTGCAGAGATTTATCCAGAGCATGAGAAGATGATCGGTCAGATCTTGTATAATATGAAGAAGGAGAAGGTCCGTCATAAGATCCTATACAAAGGCATTCGACCAGATGGTAGAAAGCTCAATGAGATTCGTCCTATTTGGTGCGAAGTGGGCATGCTTCCACGCGTACACGGCTCAGGGATATTCACTCGTGGCGAGACACAGGTGCTCACTACTTGTACGCTCGGTATGATCAGTGAGGCTCAAGAATTAGACGGTCTAGAGAAAGAAGAATACAAGCGCTATATGCATCAATACAATATGCCAGGATACACCACAGGAGAGGCAAAGCCTCTGCGCAGTCCAGGCAGGCGTGAGATAGGTCATGGTGCGCTGGCTGAGCGTGCGTTACTCGCTGTGTTGCCTAGTGAGGAGCAGTTCCCATACGCTATCAGGACAGTGAGCGATGTGCTCTCATCTAATGGCTCCACCTCTCAGGCTTCGGTCTGCGGTAGCACGCTGGCATTGATGGACGCAGGTGTACCTATCAGTGCGCCAGTAGCAGGTATCGCTATGGGTCTCATGAAGGACAAGGATAGTGACAAGGTGGCAGTACTTACAGATATTCAAGGACTAGAGGATTTCTTGGGAGATATGGACTTTAAGGTGGCTGGTACGACTAAAGGTATCACCGCTATACAGATGGATATCAAGATACATGGTATCGATAGGAATATTTTGACTACCGCTTTAGAGCAGGCGCGCTTAGGTAGACTCGAGATATTGAAGCTGATGGCAAAGACGATCAAGACTCCTAGGAAGGAATTGTCTCCATATGCACCTAAGATCATCACCTTTAAGATCGATCCAGACAAGATCCGCGAGGTCATCGGCTCGGGTGGCAAGGTGATCAATCAGATCATAGCAGAGACAGGCGTGAAGATAGATATAGAGGACGAGGGCGATGTGTTCATCTCATCTACAGACAAGGCTATGATGGAGCGCGCAAAGGAGATGATCATGGCTATCGCTACCGACTTTGAATTGAATTGTGAATACGATGGCGTAGTGACTAGGATCATGCAGTTCGGTGCATTCGTCGAAGTCGCTCCGGGCAAAGAAGGAATGATCCACATCTCGAAGCTCAGCAAGGATAGAGTGGAGAAGGTCGAAGATGTCGTGAATGTGGGAGACAAAGTGCGCGTGAAGACTATCAAGATAGATGAGCGCGGTAGAGTGGATATGAAGCTTATCAAAAAATTATAATCATATTCGCATGTCTTATCATATTCATTAAAAATTAGATGCAACGGATAAAAAATGGATAGTGTAGTGCTATCCATTTTTGTAATCAAATTTTATTACATTCGAGAGTATTTAGTAGTATTTAAGTAATGGAGTAAGGTTAATCAATATAAATATTTATTGATTAAAAAATCGAGCGACTGCTCGATTAATTTGCGTGGAATTGATTGTTTTCATCATAGATATTTGTAGAAGATTCTTTTACTCCTTCTACGAATTTCTTTAGCTCAGGGAATAGATCTGCTCGTTCTCCTAGCATTTCACAGACTTCCTTTCTGGTAGCCACACCATTAAATACGAATTTTGGGCTGTATTTTTTAAAGAAATCTTTAGGTAATATTTTCACTACATCTGGATCATTTTTGATCGCTCGTCCTATATATCTAGGTCCGATCTTAGCCACTTGATTAAATTCTTCTGCAGTCATATAGTGTGCCACTTTTGGAGCAATTTTAAATAATTGACTGATCAGCTTGTCGCTCTCCATCAAGGTCTGATATAGATTACTATGTCTATCTCTAAATTCCACATAGTATTGAGGATCAAGATGTAGAGCATATACTACATCTGAGAACTTCGACATCTCTAATATGTGACTAGGGAAATATTTTATATAACGATTTTTGAAACTCGCATTTCCAAATATATTTTCATTGTCCTCACGCTCATATTTGTTTGCAGGAGCGTGTATTTCGACATCTTCCTCTAATCTCTTTTGTAATGAAAGTCTATCATTCTTAGACAGATCTTCTAGTGGGAGAGACTCACCGTAGATAAATACAGACTTAGGTGCGAATAGTAAAAATTGTGAATTTTGTCTACATAGTGAGATGAATAAGGCATAGAAATAAGGTATGTTTGCAGGTCTATTTAATAATCTATAATGTTCATAACTTAGTTCTCTTAAAGTATTCAAATCATTTGAATATTTCTTGATCGTGGCAGGCACACCTATCTCTTCCATACTAGACAGCATGCTTGTCTCCAGCTTGGCTGTATATTCGCTCAAATATTTTTCTAATTCATTTAGGCGATGTGTGTTCGCGATCTTTTCTTTTTCAGATAGTTTTCGACGCTCGTCTCGCTCTGGAGAGATCTCTGCTTCTGTCTTTTTGGTGTGCTCTCGACTTTTCAGTAGCAGACGCTCACGCGTGTCGGTGCGCCTTCTATAGCTCTCTGTATTTTCTCCTTCGATATCGATGGAATCCCATGGTTTAGGTGATCTCTTACGCATATATTCTCCTTTTATATCTTTATGCTATCACTTTTTTTATACATTGTCAATAATTGATTTTCATTTTCTTTGATTTTTGCATACTGGGCAAAGGAAATTAATAAAATGGGATATGAAAAAAAGTTTGGTGATAGCAAACATTGTGATAGTGGCGATGTTTTTGACTCTGATTGGGCTATCTTTTTCAAATGCGCAAGCTCTCTCAGTCAGTGCGGATAGTCGGGTGATATATTCGGGAGATAGTAGCAAGAATAATGTCTCGTTTATGATCAATGTCTATCAAGGTAACGAATATATCTATGAGATCTTAGACATACTCGACATATATCAGGTCAAGACGACTTTTTTCATAGGCGGGTCATGGGCGGTCAGGAATTTAGATATCGTGCGCGAGATATATGCGCGTGGACATGAGCTGGGGAATCATGGCTTTTATCATAAGGATCAGGACACGCTCGATTTTGATGCCAATGTACAAGAGATCGACATGTGTCACAAGGTCATAAGTGAAAATTTAGGTATAGAGATGACACTTTTTGCTCCACCTAGCGGAGCGTATGATATCACGACGGTGGACGCGGCCACGAGTCTTAATTATAAGACTATCATGTGGACTCGCGACACTATTGACTGGCGGGATCAAGATAGAGATCTCATCTATAACCGTGCCATAAAGGAGCTATCAGGCGGTGATTTGATATTGATGCACCCGACAGAAAAGACCGCAGAGGCGCTAGATGACATCTTGAAATACACTTTGAATGCAGGCTACACCCCCACGACTGTCACGAACTGTTTGTGATGAAATCTGCGATTTTGTGTAAATTTGTTTGAGTTTTTTTGAATTTGTAGTATAATCAAACAAAGGACGGAGTATGGCGATTTATAAATCATCTTTCAATAAAAAACCAGAGAAAAAACCTAAGAAAGAAAAGCCTGTACGAGAGAGTCCCGTACCAGCAAAGGAAAAATCAGCAGTCAAAGTAAAATCTACGGTAAAAGTGAATGTGCCATTGATTTGTCTGATAGTCTTTTCTATAATCTTTTTGGTGTGTATATTACCGTCGAATTTTGCAAAGAACTTTCTTTTAGGAGTGTTTGGACTGCTAGTCTATCCCGTTAGTATCATGGGTATTTTGTTTTCAGTCTTCACGCTGAAGAAGCGACAGCTGACGGTGAGAAAAAAGTATGTAGTATATCTCGCTATATCGTTATTCATCATTTGGTTTATATTGCATCTGATACTTTGCTCGCGTATACCGTATGACGGATATGGCAGTTTCTTGCTCGCCACTTATAGAGCAAAGACGACTGCGGGTGGACTACTATTTAGTCTCATCTCATATCCGCTAGTCAAGCTACTCACCACGGTCGGAGCGTATATTTTCAGTGCTATTTTGTTGGCGGTGTTCGTAGGGCTAATAGTGGACTATATCTGCGTGGAAAAGAAGATCGAGAAGCCTGAGAAGAAGAGCAAATTTGATTTCAGCAATATAGAAGACTTTGAGATACAGCGAAAGGTCGAGCCTGTCAGCGAAGAAGAGCGGGTAAAGAAGCTCGCAAAGCAGAAATTAGGGTTAGAGAAGAGCGAGAGCACTATCATCTCTAGCAGTATGCCGAATCGTGATATAAATACGCGACGCGTGGAGTCTCGCCCTATGTCGAAGCGTGATTATATTCTGACGCCACTCGAGCCTGTGATCCCGCCTGAGAATACGGACGACCTTTTCTTAGACAATACGACGGGGTATTACAATAGCAAGAAAGTCGCTCGTCAGCAGGAGATGAACCTTGACTCGCAGAGTACAGAGACCAGTCGTGTAGATAGTCATACAGTGAATGAGTCTCGATTAGAGCCTATCACCCCTGTACAATCATATGCGCCTAAGCCTAACGAGCCTACACATCCTACTGAACCTTCTAAAGTGGATCGCTATGCACAAAATAGTGAAAAAAGAGCGCTTTATCCGCAGACTTCCGCCACCGAGCCAGCACAGACTCAGGATATCAAAGCGGACAATGCAGTAGAGATCACGGACGACATTTTGGATCAGGGGACGATAGAGACAGACGATTATCCGAATGACTCGTTTGAGGCAGACGATCACGCGTATGATGAGGACGACTCTATCGACCTAGACGATATCATATCGGACGAAAGCGATGACTACACCAGTCTAAATGCGGAAGATGTGGGCTATGGCACGGATAGTGAGTCATTAGATGACAATGATTATTCCGATGATTATTCTGACCTTGAGAATTTGGACGAGGATTACACTGGAGATAGCGACCATGTAGAAGAGATCTCTCCAAATATCGCAAAGAGTGAATACATCGACGAATATGAGACCAAGGCAGAAGAAGGCCTAGGCTCTACGGTAGAGAGTGAAGTGGTGCGTCCTAGTGTGGATCTATCGAAATTCCACTTGCCTGGTATCAAGAAAGATGTGGCACCTGTACAGCAAGTGAAGATAGAGGATATAAAGCCGAAAGAGGAGATCCCGCCATATGTGGCTCCACCTGTAGATTTATTGAATTATATAGACAATCCTTCTAGGATCACAGATGAAGAATTGCAGGACAATATAGATAGATTGGAGCAGGTTTTGGAAGATTTCAAAGTGCCTGCAAAGGTAAACAATGTCCAAGTCGGACCAGCTGTCACACGATATGAGCTGACTATGCCACGCGGTATTTCGGTCAATAAGATCGCGCAGATGGCGGACGATATCGCCATGACGCTAGCATCAAACGGTGCGATTCGTGTAGAGGCTCCTATTCCGGGCAAGAATTCAGTCGGTGTCGAAGTGCCTAACGATCATGTCAGTGCGGTCAGCTTAAGAGAGCTGATAGACAGTGAAGAATTCCGTGTGCGAGGCAATCCATTGTCCTTCGTATTAGGTAAGGATATCAATGGAGATATCATCTTCTGTAATCTCGACAAGATGCCACACATGTTGGTGGCGGGTAGTACGGGTAGCGGTAAGTCTGTGTGCCTAAATACGATGCTTCTCAGCATGTGTTATAAGTCAGGACCACAGGATCTTCGTCTAATCCTAGTCGATCCAAAGATGGTAGAGTTTTCTACCTACAATGGACTACCTCATCTATTGATACCAGAAGTGATCACGAATAAAGAGATGACGATCAACGCACTCGACTGGGCTATCAAAGAGATGGAGCGAAGATATGCTCTCTTTGCTAAAAATCATGTGGTGAATATAAACGAATTTAATAAATTAGAGAAAGTAAAGTCAAAGCAGGAAGATAAATTGCCATTTATCGTAATAGTGGTAGATGAGCTGGCAGATTTGATGCTGGAGGCGAAGCGCGAGATAGAAGATAGAATAGCAAAGCTAGCAGCAAAAGCGCGTGCAGCGGGTATCCACCTCGTGCTAGCTACTCAGCGACCTAGTGTCGATGTCATCACTGGTACAGTAAAGGCAAATCTACCTAGTCGTATCGCGTTTGCGCTCACGAACTATATGGACAGTAAGACAGTACTAGACGGTGGTGGTGCGGAAAAACTGCTCGGCAAGGGTGATATGCTCTTCAAGCCACAAGACAAACCGGAGCCAAGGCGTGTGCAAGGAGCTTTCGTGTCGAACGAGGAGATCTCACGCGTGGTAGAGTTTATCAAGGATAATAATAGACCTGTATATGATGATGCGACGAGTAAAGCGATCAAGAATCCTTATCAGGAAAAGGCTCAGACGCATGAGGGCGGTATGGAGCGCGAGTTTGAGTTTGACCCAATACTGAAGGACGCACTCAGAATGTTCATCGAGACGAAACAGGCGAGCAGTAGCATGATTTCGCGCAGATATTCGGTGGGATTCAACCGTGCTGGTAGGATCATCGATCAGATGTATCAGGCGGGTTTCATCGGACCACCAGAAGGCTCGAAGCCTAGACAGGTGTTGATCAGTATGGACGAATACAATGCCATATTTGGAGAGGACGGACAGAATTAGTCCGTTCTTTTTATCAATAGACTTTATGACTAACATTGACTTGACTATTCATTTGTAGAAGACAAAACCCCATCTACATTTAGTGAAAGTAAATTGAATCTATAATCTTATAATCATATAGAACATTCACTCAAAGTTGATTCACCGCATACTTATAGGTATGCTAAAGTCTAGAAAGTATAGAGAGCTTTTCATAGCGGATAGTCATAATGATTTTTTGACAAATCTAGCAGATCGCATGCAGTTTTTTGACTATTGTGCGGAGCTTTATTCGAGCGGAGTACGATTAGTCAGCAGTGCAATCTTTACGACTGGAAAAGGTCTCTCTTATGCCGATTTCATCGGAATACATGATATCATGCAAGAGATGAATAGTAGAGAGCAAGTCCGATTTTTACTCTCGTTTGAAGACATTGGCTTCATAAAGAATCTCACAGACTTAGAAAATATCATTACGCTACACCCAGTCAGTTGTACGCTTACATGGAATGAGCAAAATATTTTAGCGGGCGGAGCGCTCTCGAATGGAAATATCACTCGCTTTGGAGAGAAAGTGATACAGAGGCTTGAGCGGGCGAATATTTTTATAGATACCGCACATCTCAATAGAAAATCCTTTTGGCAGTTTGTCCGCCTGACGAATAAGCCGATATACAATTCACATGCAAATGTCGACTCACTACATAGACATAGGCGGAATCTGACTGACCGACAGATAGGTAAGATAGTCGAGTCGAATGGATATATTGGCATCACTATTTACGATGAGTTTGTGGCGGGAGACAGAGTGGACAGTCGAAAGATAGCAGAGCAGTTTGACTACCTTATCCGAAAGTTTGGCTATCGACATTTTGGGTTTGGGACGGACTTTTATGGCATCGATCGTGAGCATTGTCCGATAGATATCCACTCGTATCGAGATCTATATAAGGTGGCGGAGCG
>CALWFA010000029.1 GCA_944377465.1 uncultured Clostridia bacterium | reverse complement strand
TTCTTTGCTTCGCCTAGGTACATAAATTCAGTGACGAATGGTGCTTGACCATTAGTCGTCATCAGCGTGATGACCTGATATTGAATGGTCTGTACTCCGCGTTCGATCTCCTTTCTCACGCGCTGTTCGGTGATCTTGTGGAGCAACTCTTCATCTACTTCGCCATTGCAGGCTTCTTTCAGCTCTTCGGTCACTTCTTTTCTGATCTTCTGCCTGCTGACATCTACGAATGGAGCTAGGTGCGCTAGGCTAATGCTCTGTCCACCATATTGGCTAGATGCCACTTGCGCGACGATCTGGGTCGCGATATTGCACGCAGTAGAGAAAGAGTGCGGACGCTCTATGAGCGTATTAGAGATCACAGTGCCGTTTTGTAACATATCCTCTAGATTCACTAGGTCACAGTTGTGCATGCGCTGTGCGAAATAATCTGCATCATGGAAGTGAATCAAACCTTCTTCATGCGCTTTCCAAATATGTGCTGGAAGTAGGAAACGCTTGGTCAGATCTTTGCTCATTTCTCCTGCCATATAGTCACGCTGTACACTGTTTACGGTAGGGTTTTTGTTGCTGTTTTCCTGCTTTACTTCCTCATTTTTACAGTCGATTAAGGCAAACACTTGTTCATCAGTGGTGTTTGCTTGTCTAGCAAGCTGTCTGTCATAACGGTAAGTAATATAATTCTTCGCCACTTGGAAGGCGCCTTCTTTCATAATGGCAAATTCTACCATGTCTTGAATCTCTTCGACTCCTACTGCTCGTCCCATGCCTTCGCATTTCGTCACTACGGACGAAACGATGCGGTCGATCTGCTCGGCTGACAATCTGATCTTCTCTTCGTCTACAGACTCATTTGCTTTCATTACAGCAATCTTGATCTTTTCAGCATTGAAGACCACTTCTTGACCGTCTCTTTTGATTACTTTCATATATTCCTCCTATTTAAGTATCAAAATCAAACATCTTGCATTTGTTTGACATTCCACGACTATTATACTATAATGAAAATGTAAAAAGTGTTGTTTTCACAACAAAATCGGAAATTTATGGAACATTTTACTGAATTAAAAGCGACCAAAATTTTCAGTTTTTCGTCTGAATTTGAATGCCAGGCGATGATGTTTTGTTTTAAAACTAGGTTCAAAACATTTGACAAAAATCAAAAAATAGTATCTCAGGGTGAGCCAATGAACGATGTTGCTTTG
Source organism: uncultured Clostridia bacterium (assembly GCA_944377465.1). Classification (GTDB taxonomy): domain Bacteria; phylum Bacillota; class Clostridia; order Christensenellales; family UBA1242; genus Onthoplasma. Next base: position 10,303 of record CALWFA010000029.1, on the reverse strand, counting down.
ATACTAAAGGGAAGCGCAAATGTCGAGAATATAGATAGTTTAGGCAATATTTCTATTGTCATGAGACTCAAAAAAGGCGATGTCTATGGAGTCGAATCAGCATATGCTAGAGACGATGTGTACAAAGATTCGCTCATCGCGACAGAGAAAACGCTAGTGATGTTTATGGACAGTCATAGGCTGATCACTCCGTGTGAAAATAGGTGCAAGCGTCATGATTTGGTGGTGAAGAATCTGATGCGAATGATGGCAGAGAGCAATATTCGCCTATTAGACAAGCTCACCCACATGGCGAAAAAGAACATTCGAGACAAAGTCCTATCATATCTTTATTCTATCAGTCAGAAACAGCAGTCTACATATTTTGAGATACCATTCAATGTCACCGAGCTGGCAAATTACTTGTCTGTGGATCGTAGTGCCTTATCAAACGAACTGAGCAAACTAAAGAAAGAAGGACTGATCGACTATGAGAAAAAGCAGTATCATCTGATTAAAAAAGATAAATATGACGAATAGACTATATTATTAATGACTAACAATTGCAAAACACTTGAAATAATAGCAATAATGAATTATAATATGATTAATAAAAGCATGAAAATATTTATCATCTATCCATGATACCGTCATAGGTATTAGATCGACTCACATAATCATTGTTTATTGATCTATATTCATATATAAATAATATATAAGTACATATAAGTGATAAATATAAATACATAAAATAAGGATAAAGTATTAATAAAAAAATGTTCACTCATATTATGAACGATCGGTGACCCATTTAAAATTAGGAGAAAATATGAAAAATAAAGTAAATATCAATAATGAGATCAAAAAGACATTCACGATAGCATTGGTCATCAGTATACTATTCGTAGTAGGTATACCTATGATAGCACTCTTTGCAGGGAAGAATTGGGTATTGATGAGTATCGGTATAGTCTTCGTAGTGGTGGGCTTTTATGGATCGCCTTTGATATGGGTAAGTTTTGCGGGCAAGCGTCGTACGCGTCGCGTGATAGAGGCGATAGAAAATGAGAATCTATATTCAAATGCTGAGATAGCGAGCCAACTATCCATGAGAGAAAAAGAAGTACAGAGCGAGATATATAAGAGTATCAATAAAAAATATCTCGTAGGATACCTATATGACGGGAAAGAATTGACTATCAATGAAAAACAACGACAAGAGAAAAAATTGCATATCAAGAAGTGTAAAAATTGTGGTGGTAAGCTCGAAGAGCACGATGGTAAATGGGTGTGCCCATATTGCGATATGACTTTTTCTAAGGACGAAATCTCATAAGAAAACACGAAATTTTAAAAATTTTTATATAAAACACTTATTTTTCTTGACTATATCTCATTTTTTTGCTAGGATAAAAATAGGAAAGAGGCCAATTTTCCAAAAAAATATAGGAGGTAAATATGTTCAAGAAATATACGACTCCAGTTCTACAAAAGATTGATTTAAGTAAAATTTCAGTTTTTTGTGGTTGCAATTCTTACTCAAATGACGATAATTCATGCTATTAATTGATAAATATAGTCATAATTAGACGACTTCTAATTATGACTTTTTTTGTGGAGTGAATATGTTTGTTTTAAATCAAAATCTAGATATAGAAGAATTAGATGATAAAATTATCATAATCAAAAAAAATGAAAAAGGGGAAATAGACTTTTCTCAAGCAGTAGTATTAGAAGATGTGGCACGCATGATCTTTACGGAGATCAAAAATGCTACACCTATCGAAAAAATATTGAAAGAGATAGTAAAAGAATACAATGTCGAAAATATACAAGCTGAAAAGGATCTAAATGATTTTATTCAACAGCTGAAAGATGAAGAGATAATATATGATAGATGAGACTAAATTAAAAAATTTTTTATTAAAAAAATATTATCGTGATTTGTTTAAAAAGAGAGGTCTAAAATCTGCGACCTTCGAGATTCTCAATTCTTGCAATTTCAAATGTGTGCATTGCTATAATCAAAATCTAAAACCTTGCATTATGGATAAAGAGCTTGCATTTAGGATCATTGATGAATTAGTAGATATGGGGTGCGAATCAGTGACATTGACAGGCGGAGAGACCACTCTTCACCCTGATTTCGTAGCGATTTATAAATATTGTCATGACAAGGGGCTCAAGATAAAGCTATTTACTAATGGATACTTTTTAAATAAATATTTTGACATTCTACGCGCTTTCCCGCCAGATCAGATAGAGATCAGCATATATGGGGTCAGTGATGATACCTACCTGCGTGTGTGCCAGATCAAGAATGGCTTTACTATCGTAGATAAAAACATTCGCGAATGCAAGAGATTGGGTCTAAATCTGAGACTAAAGTCGGTCATCATGCAACAAAATTATGAAGATTTCGACGAGATGCTAACATATTGTCAGTCGTTAGAGTTGCCGTTTAGATTCGACATAAATGTATTGAATAGCAAAGATTTCTCAAACAATCAAGAAAAAAATAAACTACTGCCCGATGAATATGAGCTGATAATGAACAAAGTGAGAAAAATCCGTACGGGGAACTGGATCAGCTATCTCACACGAGAAAATATGCAAAGCGACGGCGAATATTTATATTCATGTGGTGCAGGTAGGATCAGTCTATTTGTAAATTGTCTGGGCGGAGTGAGAATGTGTAATTTCGCCGAATTTACAGAAGAAAATGTATCGGACAAGTCTATAAAGGATATTTGGCAAGGCTTTGAAAAATATCTAAATTTACCTAAGGATAAAGAGTCAGAGTGCTACACATGTGAGTATAAAAAGTTTTGCTCGAATTGCCCAGTCGTCACATATATGGAGCACAGGACAGACGGTACGAAGATTTTGCCTGTCGCACAGAATTGCCGTGAAGCAAAATTTATATATGAAAGTGTAAAAAATGATAAACAGACGAGAGATTAAAAACCTATTTATAAAAAAGATAAAATCAGGGGAATTAAAAGACATCACACTGTACGGCTCTAGTATGTTACCCACCATTGTCAGTGGATCAAGGCTGGAGATCAGTACGGTTCATGACATAAAAGTAGGCGACATAGTAGTCGCAAATAGAGAGACTTCAAATGTGCTCGTGATCCATAGAGTCGTGGAGATCGATCAAAATAAGGATAAAATAATTCTCTTAGGGGACAATCAAACTGCTAGTGAAAAGGAATGTTTTCGTAGAGAGGATATCATAGCGAAGGTCATTAAGGTACATAGCCCTATGGTAGATACGAATAATATTAATTTAGTGATAGATATTCCGTTCGGTAGTCCAAAGTTTTTCAATGAAAAGAGCTATCAAATCTATCAGTCTTTGATTAATAAAAATAAAGAGACATATCTCTTTGATCTTAATATTGATTTCAATCTATCAATATATGGTGAGGACAAGGTCAAAAAACTAAAAGAAAAGTTTGATTCAAGGTCAGCTATAGATAGCCTATATAGATATATGAGTCTAATGCGCGAGATAAAAAGGCGCGAATATAATATCTTTCGATTCACTTTTAGTAAGCTAGCCTTATGCGACACTCGTGATGACCTAGAGATTAAAAATCTGATAGAAAACTACAGATCGACTATCTATTATAATTTTTATAAATCAAAGATAGTAGAATTAAAGGCATTTGTAAAAGAAAAAGGTATTTCATTTGAAAATACAAATATCTATATTTCTGTAGACAATTTTGATCGATTGCTTAGTGCAGTCATTTTTGCCGAGATTTTATCAGAAGAGATGAATATTTTACCTATACTTGTAGACAATTCTACACTGTTTTTTGATAGGTTTGATACGAGATTTTTCGAAAAATATTTTAAGAAAATCATACCAGCGCATATTCTTAATAGCGATTTTCATTCACTTAGTACTAGTTATGACGCTATTGATTTTGATCGCTACATTACGCATTACCGCGTGGCTCCTATAAATATTAGATCAGAGTGCTATTATAAGAAATGTCTTTTTTGCGACAGACACAGCAAGGACAATTTTTCATTCCCTATCGAAAATATTTATAATAAAATCGTGGCTCTAGATAGAGCGGATGTCCACAATATCGTATTTCAGGATGATTGTCTTATTCCCAATGATATGGTGAGACTTCTAGGTAGATTGAAAGAATCTCACACTCAGATAAAATGGCAAGGGATATTTAGATTTGACCCCGCCCTAAATCATGAAGAAATCATTCGATTTTTTAGTGAAAACGGCTGTCGATTTCTCTTCTTTGGTCTAGAATCATTTAGTCAAGCACACCTTGATAGAATGAATAAAGGCATAAAGATAGAAAATGCGCTCAGTATTTTGTCACTATGTAAAAAATATAAGATAGCCACCAGCGTTAGCTTTCTATTCAATTTTCCAGGTGAGACACTAGACGATCTACGACTGACCTTTGAGAATATTAAGAAATATATTGATCTGATAGACAATTTCGAATTTAATTTCTTCACACCTACCAAAAATTGCAAATTAGATATTAGGGATAGAGGTATAAATTATTTCACGGAAGCCGATGAAATGCCAGAGCCTAATAAAGAGATTATCCAAGACATATTGTCATTTGTAAAGAATAAGAATAAGATTGACTCGTTTTATCTTAAAAATTATTACTGCTGGGCAAATTAATATACTTTATTGTCGATAATTTTCGAAATATAAAATTAATCGAAAAGTATTGAAATTAATCACATTTTATGATAATATACTAGCAAGGAGAGTTTGCTTATGGACGAAAAGATACTCGAAAAGGAGCAAGCGCAGTTAGAACGCACACAGAAAGTGATAGCTAAACATATCGAGCAAATTGACAAAGTGATAGAATTTCGAGAGGGGAAGATTCGCGAGACGCTAGATTATGCGAGTAGTGAAAAATTGGATCGCTATGAGCTGGCAGATGTTTATGGAGCAGTGCGCGGTAGGGAGATCTCGATAGAGCAACTTAATAGAGATAAAAGCATGTTTCAGCGTATCACTCCGAAGCCATTTTTCGCAAAGATCACTTTTGCTGAGATCGGCGGACAGCCTGAGAGCTACTATATTGGTCTAAAGAATATCGCCGATGGAGATGATCAGATAGTCATAGACTGGCGTACTCCTATGGCTTCGTTATTGTATTTTTCGTCGCTAGGCAAGACTAGTTTTACCGCACCTGTGGGCGAGATAGATGTCGACCTTATGCTCAAGAGACAATTCAGACTCGAGCCAAATAAGATAGTGTGGTATGTAGATACGAATACGAAAATAGATGACAATATTTTGCAAGAGATACTCAGTCAAAATACCTCATCTCATATGAGCAACATCGTGCAGACCATACAAGAAGAGCAGAACGCGATCATTAGGAAACCCGCTCAGCAGACCGTGATCATCAATGGTATCGCAGGATCAGGGAAGACATCTATAGCCATGCATCGCATATCGTATATATTGTATTCCAATAAGGGAAATATAGCGAGCAAGAATGTATTAGTAGTGTCACCAAATAGATTATTTAGTACATATATCGGAGATTTGCTACCAGAGCTAGGCGAAGAGAATGTGTATGCTTGCCCGATGATGCAGGTATTGATCGACTCTGATCTCGCACCGAAGAAATGTGGTAGCAAGATATCCATGGTGGACAATCAATTCATAGACAAGGCGAGAAAAAACGAGATAGATAAAAAATATTCTATAGCTTTCTTCGACGAAGTCCAGAGATATCTAGAAGATTTTGATTTAGCACCATATGCTATAGACGCGTTTAATGAAAATGGGTATAATATTCCAGACGAACATATACGAGCTATACCTACCAAGAAGATCACCGATATTGCCTCAAAGATCGAGAGTCTGGTCTATGGTGTCCTGATAAAAGAATATCCACGCGTGCCAGATAGATTACTGCAGAAGGCAAAGAATAAAATCGTCATGCAGATGAAGAAGATCATCACTGCCGAGCTGATAATGGACAAAATGTATATGGATATGGGGCTACACTATGGCGAAGGAGAGATGGGATACGAGGATGCTCCGATATATTCATATATCAATGCTCAAGTAAAGGGTGTCAGTCCAAATTATTTCATCAGGCATATATTTGTAGACGAGATGCAAGATTATGATCCATTTTCGATATATCTACTCAAAAAGATTTATCCCGATGCTATCATGACATTAGCGGGCGACTACAATCAAAACCTTTTATCCAATCAATCCAATCTCGAAATGCTGAAACGACTATTCCCGAATGTCAAGGTAGACAATCTAGATGTGAGCTATCGTTCGACGAATGAGATCATAGAATTTGCGCAAAAGATCGTGAATGGCAAGATTGATGCGAGATTAGTCAGACATGGCGATCAGCCTAAAGTGATGAGATGTGACACTGCTGATGACTTCGTGACGCAGGTAAGAGCTATCGTAGAAGCATATCCTAATGACAAGATCGCGGTGATAGCAAAGACTCTGACTGAAGCGAATAAACTCGCAAAGATATTAAAAGATTTCACATTTATCAGAGACGAGAGAGATGATGCGCTCCTTACATCGGATAAGATCATTACTACGACCTATTTGAGTAAGGGTCTAGAATACGATAGGGTAATATTGTCGAATGTGGACAACGAAAATTATTCTACCGATCTAGACAAACAGAATTTATATGTGGCATGCACTAGAGCATTGCACGGGCTATATCTCACATATAGTCACGAGGTGTCGAAGTTTGTGCCCGACATTGGCAAAAAAAAACAAATAGAAAAGTCTAAATCAGATGAAAAATATTTAGATGCCGATGATGAGTTAGAGTCTGAGACAAATATTTCTTGCACAGATTAATTTCTGTGCATTTTTATATGAAATTCCTATTATTTTTTAATATTTATTATTTTTAGAGTGCTAATTAATTTATTAGAAAATTCCAATAAAAAATATTTTTTAATTATTCTATAAATACTAGCCTAAATTAATCAAAAAGTATAATATTACCACTAATAACATCTGATTATTAATATTTTAATGATCAATTAAATTAAAATTATTATAAATAATACAGCATTAATTTAAATAAATATTATATTATTATAAAAATGTTTTGATTTTTATTTGACATAATATTATAAGATACGCTATATATATTATAGCGAAGGAGGGTTTTGAATAATGAAGAAATTTTTATCAAAGATGCCAGTGATGATTGCGCTGTTATCATTGGCGGTAGTTGGGCTAGTATTTTATGTAGTGATGCTCGCTCGACCTGTCAGCTATGGCATGACTTATACATATACTCACACAGTGAGCGAGGATGAGGCTTCCTTAGATACACCGGCAGGCACGACGATCAGTATGAAGATGCAGATCATGAGTGATAAGCGTGCGAATGTGATTATCACCACTGACTTAGATACGGGCAAGACTGAGATGATGAATGAAATGTGGATCATTCGTAATGGCAATCAAATAGCCTTGATCCCAACTTCTATGACCGAAGAAGAGTATGATCAGATGGTAGAAGAGTACAAGGCAGATGAAGAGACTTGGAATGCTATATGGGAAGGTCAGTATGGCGCTCAGGTATTCGATATCAATTCATTTAGAATACTGCCACCTGTAGCTGATGGTGAGGTGGTAGATACCATGATATGCAACGATGCTATCGTATTCGCAGTAGTGTGGGGAGTGATAGAGTTAGCACTTATCACATTCGGAGTATTGTCATTGGTATTCTATAAGAAAGCTGATAAATCTACTCCAGCTGAGACTACAGAGTCAGCAGAAGTGGCTTAATAAAATCAAAAAAATCCATATTTATATGGATTTTTTGATTGAAAAATATATCATTTTTAATAGATTTCTATTTTGAATTTTATTTTTAATATTTTATAATATATCTATACCAGGTTACCTAGTTTGAATCAAAAATTTATACATTTAATCAAGGAGTATTTATGGGGAAATCAAAAGTTTATTTTACAAAGGATATCTCATCTAAAGGTCTCATACGAGTATATGAGGCGATGAATAGAGAGCTAAAGGGGAAGGTGGCGGTCAAGATCTCTACCGGTGAGCCAGGCGGACATCATTTCTTGAATCCAAAGTTGATCGCACCATTAGTGGATAAGCTGAAGGGCACTATAGTAGAGTGCTGTACTGCTTATCATGGCAGGAGATTCGAGGTATACGAGCATTGGAAAGCGATCAAAGAGCATGGATTCATGGATATCGCTCCGTGTGATATTATGGACGAAGAAGGCGATATGAAGATTCCTCTAGAGGGTGGTACACATTTGCATGGATATGACATCGTAGGCGATCATATCAGAAACTATGACTCTATGTTGATGCTATCACACTTCAAAGGGCACGCAATGGGTGGCTTCGGCGGAGCATTGAAGAATATGAGTATCGGTGTCGCATCAAGGAATGGTAAGGCGTGGATCCATTCGTCAGGTCATACTGCCGATCCAGACAAGATGTGGGACTATGTAGGCGATCAAAATGGATTTCTAGAGAGCATGGCAGAGGCATGCAAAGCCGTGGTGACATTCTTTAAGCCTGAAAATATGGCATACATCAATGTAGCAAATAATCTATCTATAGACTGTGATTGTGACTCGAATCCGCACGCTCCAGAGATGGCGGATATTGGGATCTTCGCGTCTCTTGACCCTGTGGCACTCGATCAATGCTGTTATGACCAGATCATTAATTCTAAAGACAAAGGAAAAACTTCGCTAGTAAATAGGATGAAAGAGAAAAATGCGATTTTGATAGTCGAGACAGCAAATAAGCTCGGGCTCGGATCACGCGAATATGAGATCGTAGATATCGACAAGGCTTAGCATGGCGGGTCTATTATTTGATTGCTATTACGGCGTGAGCGGAGATATGATAGTGGGCGCACTGCTCGATCTCGGTGCGGATCATCTGAGACTAAAGCGCGTGCCAGATAGCCTACATTTACACGGTTATGATATAGAGATATCTAAAGTGGACAAAAAGGGGATCTATGCTACAGATTTTTTAGTCAAACTTGATACTGAAAACCATGATCATGATATGTCTTATCTGTATGGGAAAGCGGACGAAAAGGTGGAGATAAGGTCTACACGCAACTTACCCACCATATGTGCATTGATCGATCGTGCGGATATGACTGATAAGACAAAGGCTATTGCAAAAGATATCTTCACTTTAGTGGCAAAGGCGGAGTCGAAGGCGCACAAGATAGATCTCGATGAAGTGATCTTTCATGAGACGGGGGCTATGGACTCGATCATAGATATAGTGTCTATAGCGGTGTTATACGATAGCCTAAACATTGATGCGGTCTATGTAGCGAATTTGCGAGAAGGTATCGGGCAGATTAGGACCAGAGTGGGAATGCTACCCATTCCTACCCCAGCAGTAAAGAATGTGCTAGATATGTACAATATAGCCATTTCGCGAGCAGAATGCAATGTAGAGCTGATCACTCCTACTGGGATCTCAGCATTAGCCGTATTGTCTCATTTTAAACCACTAAAAGAGCGTAAAAATTTCATCAAGACGGGGTATGGAGCAGGCAAGCGTGAATATGCTTGGCCGTGCGTGCTGAGAGTGAGCGTGTTTGAATAATGTATCAATTTTTTGACTCGTCTCGTGACTGGGGAGATATATGAGCATTGAAGATGAAGTATTTGATAGGAAAAAATTAAATATCGATAAATTATTAAAATTCGGATTCAAAAGAGACGGTGAAAACTACAAATATTCACAGACATTTTTACACGGCTCTTTTAGAGCAGATATTTGTATCAATCCTAGTGGAAGAGTGTCTGGGAAGGTATTTGATCTAGAGATAAACGACGAGTATGCATCCTTTAGGATAAAGGATATAGACGGTCAATTCGTAAATAGCGTGCGTGCCGAATATAAAGCAATACTAGAAGATATCGCGGAAGAGTGCTTTGATAACGAGATGTTTAGTTTCGCTCAGACCAATCGTATTGTGGAAATGCTAGAAGAGAGATATGCGGTCTATCCAGAATTTTTATGGGAAAAATATCCTAATTATGCAGTGTTTAGATATCCGCATGACAAAAAGTGGTTTGCTACTATTCTAGATGTGGATAGAAGTAAGATAACAAAGGACGATACTGGCAAGGTCGAGATCATGTGTCTAAAATTAGATAGATATGTGCCCGCATTGCTCACGCGTAAAGGCGTGTATCCGGCATATCATTTCAATAAAAAGAATTGGGTGACGATCTTTTTGGATGATACTATTAGTGATGAAGAGATCATGAGTCT
>CALWFA010000028.1 GCA_944377465.1 uncultured Clostridia bacterium | reverse complement strand
TCTCCACCGCACGCGACGATGATATCATACTTACTAGCATGCTTCAATGCGAGCTCTTCTAATCCATCTTCGTTCGGACTAACCATGGCGTCCACGGAAGGATAGCGAACAAGCAAACGCTTCTTTATATATGGCAATTTCTCATCTATCTTGCCCCGCATAGCGTTTGGATTATATAATATTAAGACGCTTTGATAATCTTTCACTTTTTCCTTCTCAAAATTTCATATTTTTTTAGATCCTCGTCTGTATATAAATAGACCTGTTGCTTAGGTATCTTGCATTCATCTAATATATTTCCATCGAGATCTTCTATTTTATTTATCTTTATTTTAGCATTATTTTTCGTTTTAGACAAGAGTTCTAGAGTCGAATCTGTACTAAATCTATTTCTCATCTCTACCTTTGCTCTGCCGTCGTGCGAATCTTCTAGGACTATCGCAACAAAATCGTATTCGCTGGTAGGCAGGCTGGTCTCAAGAGTCTGCTTCGGCTCACCAAAATAAAACCCTGTCGAATAATCTCTATGACTAGACTTATATACTTCACCTAAGATATCATCTGGCAAATGATAATCTTTATGCGTATACATATAATCTAGGGCATGGCGATATGAGTTCACGATATTTGCGACATAATATTCGGTCTTCATTCGACCTTCGATCTTGATCGAATCTACTCCCGCATCTCGCAATTTATCCAAATACTCTATCATGCACAGATCTTTGCTATTCAAGATATATGTACCATGACTATCTTCTTCGATAGGATATTCCTGCTCCTTATTGATCTCTCGGATCGCATATTCCCAACGGCATGCCTGCACACATGCACCGCGATTGGCATCTCGACCGTTGAAGAAATTGGACAACAGGCATCGTCCTGAATAACTGATACACATAGCCCCATGTACAAAAGCCTCAAGCTCAATGCTCGATGGAATCTTCTCTCTGAGCTCACGAATCTCATCTAAAGTCATCTCGCGCGCGAGTATCAGTCGTCTCACTCCTAGGTCGGCATAGACTAGCGCAGACTCACTATTGGTCACATTCGCCTGAGTGCTGACATGGATAGGAAGTGTGGGCGCTATCCGACGCACCATGCTGATCACTCCTAGATCTGCTACTATCACGGCGTCTACTCGTATCTGATCTAAGTAGCGAATATATTCAGGTAAATCGTCTAGATCTGACTCATGCGGAATGATATTCACCGTCACATACACTTTCACATTGCGCACATGTGCGTACTCGACTGCCCATTTGAGACTCTCGAGATCAAAGTTCCCCGCGAAAGTCCTAAGACCAAAGCGCGTGGAAGCAAGGTACACTGCATCTGCACCGTACTCTATCGCCATAATAAACTTCTCTCTATCCCCTGCGGGCGCTAATAATTCCATACGCATATTATTATACAATATCAGATGATTTTTTTCAACCCTTTTTCGCTATCAAAATAAAAAAACCTATACTTTATAATTACAGCATACCATCAATATATAACACATCGAATAAGCAAATATGCAAGTATATTGTATAGGTAAAATTGATTATGATAAAATTTTAGATTATTTTATTTTTCTGCTGACACCTACACCGTCTCCGATGTCATATATCTTGGTGTCAAGATTTGGATCGGTAGTGATAGCGTCAATATATTTATGTAGTCCCTTGATCATAGCACGACAGCCCTTTGACACTGGTATTGCTCCAGTCACCATGCCATGAAAATAGAGATTGTCCGCAAATATGATGCCACCCGTCTTTAAAATATCGATCAGGTATGGAAGATAATGAATGTACTGTCCTTTTGGTCCGTCTAGATAGATGAAATCATATTTTTTCTGACAGCCTTTTAGATATTCTAGTGCGTCCATATTGTGTAAGGTAATGTGGTCGTCTAATTTTGATATACTGACATTATTGCATGCAATATTATAGCGTTCTAAGTCTATCTCAATACTGTCGATATGAGCATCGGCCACATTCTCTGCCATAGCAATAGCACTATAGCCTATCGCGGTACCGATCTCTAAGATCTCAGTACAAGCATTGTCCTTTATCGTCTGGATCAAAAACTCCAATGTGTCATCAAGGCTGATAGGCACTCTATGAGATCTACCATATTCGCGAATCTTATCGTCGATCTTTATATTAGTCATTGCTCTCTATGATGATCGGGATGATCATTGGTTTACGCTTCAATTTTTTATTTAAATAATTCGTCAACGCTTTACGAAGGGCTATTTTCACATTTACATAATCGCGTGCGCGCAGGCTATCATGGTCTATACTATTGATGATAGTGGCACGAGCGTCCTCTAGCCATGTCTGTGCCTCTCCTACATAAGTAAACCCGCGAGACACTATCTCAGGACGCGAATTGAGCTCACCACGCTTTGAATTCACATTCAAAATGACGATACAGAGTCCGTCTTCGCTGAGTTGTTTTCTCTCCTTTAAGACATTACTCTCCATCTCACCGATACCCGCACCGTCGATCAATCTATTACCAAACGGCACAGAGCCTGTGCATTTCATAAAGTTTTTATTGATCTCGACACGCATACCTAACATAGGTAAAAGGATATTGTGTCTATCCATGCCTACTGTGATCGCCGTCTCGCGCTGAGCTAGCAAGTGCTTTTGCTCACCGTGCACTGGGATAAAGAATTTCGGACGAACGAGATTGAGCATCAGCTTCATCTCTTCCTTACAAGCATGTCCTGATGCATGTACCTGCTCGAGCTGGCTATAAATGACCTTGGCACCTAGCATGATAAGCTTATTTATGATATTATTTACCGATTTTTCATTTCCAGGTATAGGACTACTCGAGAAAATGACTGTATCATTGTCACCTATCTCAATGCCCTTAAATTCGCCCGAAGCCATGCGTGATAATGCACTATGTGGCTCACCCTGACTGCCAGTCGAGAGTATGAGTAACTCACTATCTTTATAGTTCTTCATCTTCTCGACTTCGATGAGATTGTCCTTATTGATCTTCATCTCACCTATCTGCGTAGCTACATCTGTGACATTGACCATGCTTCGACCAGTCAGCACCACATGGCGCTTGTATTTCTCAGCTAGGTTGATCACTTCCTGCATTCTATCGACATTCGAAGCAAAGGCTGCGACTACTATGCGTCGATCCTTGTTCTCAATAAATAACTTTTCTAATGTTTCGCCTACTACTCTCTCGGACAGCGAATAGCCCTCGCGCTCAGCATTGGTCGAGTCGGACATGTATAGCAATACTCCTTGCTTGCCGAGCTCTGCAAAAGTGTGGAAATCGAATTTCTCATCATATATAGGTGTCAGATCTATCTTGTAGTCTCCAGTGTGCACTACCATACCTACAGGGGTCTTGATCGCAAGAGCGAACGCACCCGGGATAGCATGGTTCACATGAATGAACTCGATCTCAAAACATCCCAAAGTGATCTTTTGTTTTGGCTTTACAGCGAAGGTCTTGTACTCGACACGCCTATGCTCTTCCATTTTCTTTTTGATAAGACCGCAAGTCATCTTGCTAGCATAGATCGGCACATTTAGATCCTTGATCACATAAGGAATACTGCCGATATGGTCTTCGTGTCCATGCGTGATCAAAAATCCGCGCACTTTATCCTTGTTTTCTATTAAATATGTGATATCTGGCACTACTAAGTCGATGCCAAGCATATCACTAGACGGGAACATCACTCCGCAGTCTATGACTATGATATCCTTGCCATACTCTAGTACAGTCATATTCTTGCCTATCTCTCCGATACCGCCTAAAAACATTACTTTTAGGTTGTTTGCTCTGGTCTTGCCCTGCTTTACTCCATAACTATAGATGTCGTCTAAATTTTCGAACATTCTCACTTCGTCTTTGTCTAAAGGCTGACTAGGTACGATAGGCTCGTTCATCTCTGTAGTGGCAGTATTTTTGCCCACAGCCCTCCTGACCTTGAAGCTATTATGATGGACAGCATTAGTTTGCCTTTTGATATTAGTATTGCTACCATTCAAGTCCGAATTGTTTTTAATAGAAGAATCAAATTCTTCACTTGTCATTAAATTTTCTGTCATATTTCTCCTTTTATTTCAATTATAAAATCAGTGCGATATCGCACGAAAAAACTATATAAATATTCAAATGTATATCTAAAAGTGGAACACCACTTGAATAATCAATATATTAATTTTATTATACCACACATTTTTGCATTGTCAAGCAAAATTTGTCCTATTTTATAAAAACGATAAAACTACTCGTTATTTGATATTTTAATTAGTTCCTTTTATATTTAGTGATCTAGTGTATTGAGCTAAATACTCATGAAAACTCAATACAAAGAAAAACCATTATAAAAAATTGCAAAATTTCAATATGAAAACTCACTATTTTTATATAACGGATGATTAAATTGATCACTATTTCGTGCAAATGTTATAATCTTATGATTTTCGTTTAGCAAAGAGTCTATCTATTTCGCTCTGCTTTAAAGCTTCGCTCTTTTTTATATTGCCATATACGGTAATGCCGACATTTTTGAAATTAAAGATATCTCTCGCTAGTCGATTGTATTCATCGAGATCTGTATCCAATGCTATCTTCATATACTTTTTGCTGTCGACGATCTTGCCAAAGTAGTCGTATTCTATGAGTTTATTCATCACTCTTTTGATCGTGTCGACCTTAGTCGTCTCCGAATGGCGATAGATACGCTTTGCATACTTTAGTTCCTCAGCGGTAAAGCCTTTTTCTTTAATATTATTAATGTATTCCGCCACCACTTTAATCACTTCATTTACATTTTTCTTCTCGCACTCGGTCTCTAGCCTTATGAGAGCGGTCTCTTTCATAAAGGTTGTCATAAAAGCACAACTATAAACGAGATGTCTATCTAGTCGAAGCATTTTATTCAGTCCTGTCGAGTAATTATTCAGCATATATTTGATCGTGTTTGCCTTGTAGACAGTGTCTAGATCATACATATTAGAGTCAAACTTGAAGCTAAAATATAGATACACCTTATCTATATCCTTGTATTTTACTTGATAGTAATTGAAGTCTTTGCTTTCATACATCTGTATCCCAATAGGCTCAAAATTGTCTACACTAGGCAATGCTTTGATCAGATGATCATTCATTATCCTTTTCACTTTACTTAGGCTGAGCGGAGTACAGATGACTATTTCCGCATTGTTTGCCACGAAAAATGAACGGACAAAATCTAATATATCCTCTCGTTTGATCTTACTGACCGATTGCTTATTTCCAATCACTGAATTATTGATGAAATCATGACCGTATATCATAGAGGAATCTGTCAGATTCGATATATACGAATAATCGTCTACATTTTGCTTCATCTCCTGATATACTACCTTTTTTTCTTCATTGATTCGCTTCGTATCAAA
The DNA here is from genome assembly GCA_944377465.1 of uncultured Clostridia bacterium. GTDB lineage: Bacteria > Bacillota > Clostridia > Christensenellales > UBA1242 > Onthoplasma. The sequence continues at coordinate 6,213 of CALWFA010000028.1, read as the reverse complement.
GGTGGACTTCGTGATCATCTCCACCACTGTGTCGATATATGCCGTCAACTCCTCAGTAAATATATTCCCCATAAACACGATATTTCGGATCGTAGTGATCGCATTGACTGATATAAAGTCAAAATATTTCTTGCTAATAGCTTTTTTATCTAGACTGTCCGTGCCTGCAAAAAACATATGCTCTGTGAGATGAGCGAGCCCGCTGATCTTCTCTTTCATCGCTCCGCCATTAAACTGAATGTTTATATTGGTAGAATGATTAAGTCTATTCTTTACATACAAAATTTTTGCACCGCAGGGATGGCTATATTGCTTATATTTCATTTTTGCTCCAAATATAATTACTAATATATCAGATACCCATAATGTTGTCAATCAATAAATGAAATTATACATCGCATTTAATAAAAAAGAATACATTGCTGTATGAGATATTTTATTCTCATATGCTACAATGTATTCTAAATCTACTACTCGCTACGCAAAGCAATGACTGGATCTTTCTTTGAAGCGATGCGTGCTGGAATGAGTCCCGCAATGAATGTCAAGAAGACACTGATCAATACTAGAATTATACTGCTGAGTGGTTGCATCACGGCAAGACCACCGATACCTGTCAATGACTTTAATATCAGACTGATAGGAATCGTGAGCAAGCCCGCTATCAAGATACCAAGTATACCCGCTGTCAAGCCGATGATTGTGGTCTCCGCATTGAAGACGCGTGAGATATCACGCTTCGATGCACCGATACTGCGTAAGACACCTATTTCCTTCGTACGCTCTATGACTGAAGTGTATGTAATGATGCCGATCATGACACTAGACACTATCAACGATATACCAGCGAAAGCTACCAATACATACGAGATAATATCGACCAGAGTACCTAGTAGATTCGTGATCATAGCTGATCTATCTGTCAGAGTGATCTGATTGTCTGCATGATCTGCATTCCACGCATCAAGCATGGCTACAAGGTCATCTTTTGCTTCAAAATTCTTCGCATAGAAATATACGCTATTCGGTATATCACTCGCTCCATACATCTGTAGGTATAGATCGATAATCTCGCTATCTGACAGAGAGATTCCGAGTGCCATTTGTAGAGTCTGCTTCATGACCATAGGTGATGTATATGAGAAATAGTTTGCTTCATCTGTGCTAGGGTTTTGTAAATATTGCTCCACTTCGCTGATATTCACGACATACGCCACAGCAAAAGGTGTGCTAGCCACTTCTAGACTCTTAAACTCTCCTGATTGGTTTAGATAAAAATCACGAATACTCTGCGTGGCTGAGGATGCTTTTGAGTTCTCTCGATATGCATTTGCTAGCTCATGTGTGTACATAATGCCGTTTGAGAATATACTACCTGTGGTGTCTTCTTTATGTATAAGTACACAAGTGATAGTCAATTCTTCTGTATTGTCCGTATCATTATAGAGCTCAGATAGATTGTCCTGTGAGATAGATGAATTCGAAAAATCATATTTTGGCAGTAAATCTGTGTCATAATAAGCATCGTTATACAACAATCTATATGTCTTACCTATCACATCATCGTAAGCAATATTTTTTATAATAGGCTGACCTTGACTATCATTCATAATATTTCCTTGGTCGTCGGTCTGATATTCTATATCAATACCAAGGCTCGCAAGCTCCGCAATCGACAAGCCATTGTCTCCCACTACTAGTGCCACTTCATTTTTATTGGAAGGATAATGTGCATTAGTGCCCTTCATGTCATACAATGATAATACATATTCCTGATCCACTTCTTCAAAGAATAATGATGAAGTCGTGCCAGAAAGCGCACTGGTCGAGACCTTGCTATTGATCGCTTTATAAGTCGTGCCGTCATAGGTCACTAATCTCATATCGCTAGCATAGCTGATCAAGTAATCATTTAATAGCTCAGATTTGTCCTCTCTAGAATAATATTCATTTATATAATCAATAAATTCTTGGCTAATATAATTGTATTTACCAAGGCTAATCAGTGAAGTGCTCGGGTCATACACATTGATCGAATTGTCTGCATTTTCGCCTGTATCCATGCCCTGATCTATGGTGTTTAGCACAGAATCATAATCAATCGCTATGGCAGAAACAGATACAGGATATGAGGATAGAGATTCGCTCTGCATATTGTCTATATAGCTAGTGAGTCCTGCACTGACCGCTAGGATTAGTGCTATACCAATGATACCTATACTACCAGCGAACGATACCATTAATGTCCTACCCATCTTCGTCATCATATTCTTGAGACTCAGTGACAATGCGGTAAAGAATGACATTGACTTTTTCTTCTCTGTCTTTTTAAAGCCTAAATCTTCTTTTTTCTGATCTTCTTTATTAGATTTCTCTATGTCTTTTTGCGCTTGCTTATCGGAATATGGATTACTGTCTTCTGTCAGCTCACCATCGAATAGGCGAATGATTCGATTTGCATATTTATTGGCTAGCTCTGGATTGTGAGTGACCATGATGACCAATCTATCCTGACTGACCTCTTTTAGTATATCCATAATCTGCACGCTGGTCTTACTGTCCAATGCACCTGTAGGCTCATCGGCGAGTATGATCTCTGGATCATTCACTAGTGCACGCGCTATCGCCACTCTCTGCATCTGTCCGCCTGAGAGCTGATTTGGTTTTGACTTTAGTTTGTCACCCAGTCCTACCTTCTCTAGCACCTGTATAGCGCGCTTACGCCTATCTGCCTTCTTCACTCCACTCAGAGTCAGAGCGAGCTCTACATTCTCTAATATAGTCTGATGCTGAATTAGATTGTATGACTGAAATACGAATCCTACTCTATGGTTTCGATAATTGTCCCAATCCTTATCTTTATATTCCTTAGTAGACACTCCGTCTATTATTAAATCACCGCTAGTATATCTATCTAGACCACCGATGATATTTAGTAGTGTCGTCTTTCCACAACCGCTAGGTCCGAGTATTGCCGCGAATTCATGTCTACGAAAATTGATAGAAATACCTTTCAGTGCGGACACTGACTGATCTTTTAGAATATAATCTTTTTTAATATTAGATATCTGTAGCATCTTTTACCCCCGATGAAAATTTATTCAGCAGTTCGAAAAATAATTTCTTGTCACTCAGCGAAAATTTATGAAAGCCGTTTTTCATAATATTATCTATATGTCGCTTAAAAGTATCCGCCACCCTATATCCTTCTTCGCTAAGTCTAATATTATACTTTCTATCGCTATCACCTAATTTTTCTATGTAGCCCTTTTTTATCAAATCTCTGACCGCACGAGTAGTGTTCGCCTTGTCTACCCCTATCTCACTGGTCAGCGAACTAAGATTCATCTCTCCATATCTATATAGATTCGCTAGATACCATGTGTGAAAATGCGTAAGTCCATAATCTTTCAATAACATATCCTGTATCTTCCGCATACGCTTGTCGATACATAAGAAAAGCTTATTGAAATCAAAATTGATAAAATCCATATTTCCCATATCCTATTTATATCACAAATAAGTTGATTAGTCAACTAAATTTTGTATACTGATAAAATAAATATTAAAATCAATTTTGATAAAATTTGACTAAATATGTTGAATTTATGCAAAAATATGTTACAATATTATTAGAGGGTTTATGAAATTTATTTCACTTGACAATCAAAATCGTATAATGGTAGTCGAAAAGGACGAATTTTTCGCAAACTATGATAATTTTAGGCATATGATTGAATCGGACATGCAATCATATGGTATGACTACGCGCTTGCTACTGACTAGATCTCCTATGGATAAAAGTAGCAACTATGTCTACTCTTCTGTACAGATGGAGTTATTACACGACTTAGATGAGTATTATAAGAACGAAGCGCGGGTCGATGATGGTATAAAATTTTCTGAAATTTTTGACATTGAAAGGAAAGAAGATTATGATGTCGCCTGGAATTTGGACACTGTATTGCTAGCCAATCATAAAGTCGATGTCATCGCTAGAGAAATGAAAAAATTAAAACTGTCACCTTTTGAGGCAGTATTATACGCGCATATGAAAGTCAGTGAGTTTCGATATCATTCCACTAGCGAAAGTACATACCGTGAGCAAGAGCTATCGAGAGTGATATTAGGTCTGATCGGGGATGATCCTTTCATCGTATGCTCTGGATATTCGAGCTTTATGATGGCAATATTTGAGAAATTTAATAATAAAAATATCCGCTCAGAGTTTATCGGTCTATCTTTGATAAATAAAGATACATTTGCGCAGTCTGATCACAGCATTTTATCTATCCAACTAAGAGATGCACAGTATGGCGTCGAAGGTAAATATTTCAATGATGCCACTGCTAATAGCGCTTTTTCTATCGGGTATCTGATCAGCACTTGCCTATATCCTATCCACGATCAGATGTATTTGAAAGATCAATATGCACATGTATTGAATACAAACAAAAACAATATCAGAAATACGATTATCTCCCATGATCTACATAATCTATCAGCTGACGATATAGTGGATAAAAATAAATATAGACATCAGATCGAGTATGTCTGTCGTGCTTATTTTGAAAACAATATACCGATGAATAAAGTAAAATCTGACCCAATCTCAATAGAACAATATGAAGACGCATTGTATAACATCTTCGTAAAGGAGTATTATCTGACCCATAGTATACCATTTGACGCCACAGGTCGACCAAAATCTGAAAAAGACGAGATATCTGAAGCCGAGCTAGAAAAGATCAATCAATTAGTCCATGATATTATAGATCATTCTACCACGCATGCGAGAGCGTATTTTAGCTCATTTGCTAGCAACAGTTTCATCCGACCTGCACACAATTATACCTCGGGTGTGTAATATTCATTATCGATCGATATACTTTATATGTAGAAAAATTGCATATAAAAATGAAGATAAGATATATCTTATTTATTATGATTTTAAGTTTAACTTTCTAAAGGTACAATATTTCATATTAAAAATAGCAATATTTAGATCTCTAAATGCAATATAAATATTTCATAAATTATGTCATATATCTAGCATTGATATATGATTTTTATTGTATTGCTATGTTCTTGTCATCATCCCAGTACTTGCGCTTCATATCGATCAAATGTAATATATCTTGCTCCGAATATGGACGAAAATGATTAAGGTCACAGCCAATATTGAAGCCAAATCTTTTATATATTCCTCCTCCCCTATGGATATGCCCGAATAAATTTAGATAGTCCTTTTTATAATCAATCGGCTTATGTGTCAGATAAAAATCAAAGCCCGAGAAGGATACATAATCATCTTTCTTCACATCCTTGTATCCGAGAGCAATGCAGTAGTCTCTAAATTTTGAAAAATTATTATCAAAAAAATATTTGATGGCTCTATCTTCATTATTCCCTGTGATAAATATCACATCTGCCCTTATATGTTTGACATATTTTAGTGAACGAAAGAATCCATCATCTCCCGCTCCATCACAATCGATAAGATCTCCCACGACATAAAGCGTATCGCCTTTCTTCACACTTTTATTTATCTGTTTTATGATATATTTATCAAATTGAGCAGTCGTCTTGAATGGACGATTGTCTCTTTTTAATGTGCTATCATCAGAAAAATGTATATCACTAATAAAAAAATTCATATTTTTCCTTTTGAATAGTATATATCTTTTTGGTATCAATGTAAAATAAATAATGTGTTTCTATACTGCTTTTATCAATCTTTTGGTAGAGATTTCTATTAAAAGTATAATATTTTAAAAAAATTTACTATCTTCTATATATTTATCATATTGTTTCGTCAATATAAAGGATAGATTAATATCATTTTTGAAATTTAAAGATCACTTCAATAATCAATTAAAAAAACGGCTTAATCCAATCATAATATGGATAAGCCGTTATAATATGGGGTGGCTAGAGGGACTCGAACCCACGACAACCAGATCCACAATCTGGCGCTCTACCAACTGAACTATAGCCACCATATACTCTCACTTCGACATTAGTCTCGTAGGATACTTGTCTCACTTTGCAAGCCAAGTATTATATTTCATAGTTTATCGTCATTTCGGACAGAGTTCAGTTGCTAGAGCAAGCTCTTCCGGGTCGCAATCATAGATTGCTTCCGGCTTTGGCTAAAAACTTGCCACTGGCAACTTTTCTATACGCGTCGCCCCAACTGAACTATAGCCACCA
>CALWFA010000027.1 GCA_944377465.1 uncultured Clostridia bacterium | reverse complement strand
AAAATATCAAAATGCTACTAAAATTTTTATAAATTTTGCCCAAAATTGACATGTCTACATAAAAATTTTGATTTTTTAGTGTATAGTAAAGGGAGAAAGGAGTGATAATGAAATATTTAGTAAATTCAAGATTGATTATGAAAAAAATAGAAGAGATGAATATATCTCTTCCAAGACTAGCAAAACGCATAGGCGTCAGCAATAATTATTTCCAAAGGATGATGTCCGCTCAGACTAAGAAAATCTTACCTTATGTGTCTCTTGCAAAGACGCTCAATCTATCTCTAGATAAAATCTTAATATATTAATAAATACTCTATCAAAAGAGGGTGACAATTAAATCACACCAGTCTTAATTTTACAATTCGAGTGCTTCCGTGATCTTTCTACTAATATATTCGCCCGCCTGCTCTGGACGAATTTTTCCACTGATGATCTCATGTACAGCACTCGTGATAGGCATCTTGATCTGCATAGTATTATTCACGCGCTCATTGTATCGTCTCTGTACTTTTAGCAGTGCTTCAGCAGTCTTCACACCTTCGACAGAGTCGACATTGATGTATTTATTTAATATCTCTCTATCCGTAGTCATCTTATCAATGATCGTGCGACCAAGGGTCAGATTTTTGCTATTGTGGTCAAAGAGCGTCGCTTGAAAATCTCCTAAAAATGCAAGCCCACTCGCAGTGCGCGGATCTCCGCCTAGAGCATCGATGAATTTGCCTATCTCTTTCACGCTCGCTGGCATCAGCGGGCCTTTTTTCTGCTCGAGATTGCTCCCTTCGAGCACTCCCGCCGCAATACCGATCACATTTTTCGCCGCCGCACCAAACTCTGTGCCGATTATATCATCCGAACTGGCTATATCGAGCACTCCCGCCGTCTCAAAGCTCTTCACCAGATTGTGTGCATAGCGCGCATTATAGGCGGAGACTATCATGTTCGTAGGTTGACCACCGAATATAGACTGCACATGTCCTGGTCCTACCCAGACTGCTATATTGTCACGCTTGATCCCTGCATCGATCAATATCTCGCTGAGTCGCCTACCTGTACTACTTTCGACCCCCTTCATAGCAATGCAATATTTTTTATTCTGATAGCCGTCGACTGCTCGCACCTGCTGGATCAGGCTGTCGAGATTTTGACTAAGAATGGATATGATGATGACTTCACCATAACCCACCGCACTCGCAAGATCATGAGTGAAATCCACCCTATCAGACAGTGTGACAAAGCTATTTTTATGGCTAGCAAAGAGCTCACTGACATGACCGTCTGCATGCTCTCTCTCCCACATCAGCACATCGTATCCCTTCCTGTCCATGCAAAACGCAATGCAGGATGCCCATCTGCCCGTACCTAGAATACTAATCTTCATCGTCATCCTCGTCGTCACTTTCCTCATCTTTATCTAAAGGCTTCATGATAGGGAATAGGATAGTGTCGCGAATATTCTCGCAGTCTAGCAAATGATAGATAAACACATCTATACCAAACCCGATACCCGAAATAGGTGGGAAGCCATGCTCCATAGCTAGAATATACTCTTTGTCGTAATCCATAGCCTCGGCATCACCCTTTTGCTTTGCCCTAGCCTGCTCTTCGAAGTTTCTCTTCTGCTGGATAGGATTGACGAGCTCACTATATCCCTTGACCATCTCCTGCCCGTCGATCACGAGCTGGAACATCTCAATGATCCTATCATCATCGTCACTGTAGCGAGCGAGTGGCACGACATTAGGATAGTTGTATAAAATCGTAGGCTCGGTGATATTAGGGCGCATCTTTCGCTTGTATAATAGATCGATGATACCACCTACAGTGTACTGATCTTTTAATTCAAACTCTTCTATTAGATTTTTCTTTCTAATCAGCTCCTTAAACTCATCTACATCCGTGATGTCTAGTACATTAATGCCCAAGATCTCATTTAGAGTCGCCACATAGTCCATTCGTGGAAATTGCTCAGGGAGCTTGATGACTCTACCGTTTGAGATAAACTCATACTTGCCAAAGACGAAGTGACATACCTCTCTAAACATTTCAGTATAAAATTTGATACTATCTTCAAAGTCCCAATACGCAGCGTAGCTCTCGAGCATTGTGAACTCTTGCAATTTGTCTACTGAGAGACCCTCGTTTCTAAAATCTTTTGCAAACTCGTAGATTTTATCAAAGCCACATGCTATCACGCGCTTGTGGAAAGTCTCGGGCGAGATCCTAAGATTCATATCTAGATCGAGTGCATTGTGGTGCGTCCTAAAAGATTTCGCAAGTGCTCCGCCGACTGCGTTCTGCAAGATCGGAGTCTCGACCTCTAAAAAGCCGTGTCTATTATAAAACTCACGAATAAACTGCATCACTTTAAAGCGAATGAGGACGGTATTTCGTGCCTTCTCATTTGAAATAATGTCCAAATAGCGCTGACGATAGCGTGAGTCCGTGTCGACCAAGCCGTGAAATTTCTCAGGTAGTCCGCGCAGTGCTTTAGACAAAAGCTCAAACTTCTCTACCTGCACGGTCAGCTCACCCGTCTGCGTGCGCATCAGTTCGCCTTCCACTCCGATGAAGTCGCCAATATCACAAAATTCTTTGAAATATTTTAGTCTCTCTTCGCCTACAATGCCCATAGAAAGACTGATCTGCACACTGGTGCGGATAGGCTTAGTAAAATCTATCTCAAAATTGTCTCCTATAGCATACAGTCTAGCGAATATGAGCTTACCAAAAGTACGCTTAAAGGTCATGCGTCCCGCGATACTCACGCGGGTGCCCAGATCAAAATTCTCTAGATCATGTATCTCGTGAGTCTTTTTATATTTTGCCTTGTACGCCTTCTCTCCTTGCGCTTCAAGGCGCTCTATTTTATCCTTTTTAATATCGAATTCGCTCATTGATGAAATATTATTTTCGTTCATTGCCATTTTCTCCTTTGTTTAGTATAAACAAACTCGAAAAAATTGTCAATCTAAATGTGTACATTAGTTTGATTAGGTGATATTTGATATATATTAGCTGGCAATTTTGCGATCGATTTTGATCCTTAATTATTGTTCTTTTAAGACTTTTAATATAACAAAAGTCGACTATGCGAATCGACAAAAATTATACGAGATTGCTCGTGATGATATAAAGCTATATAAGCCTAAATTTACACCAAACTTATGATGCGCTTGCCTTGTGCTTTTGCGTATTCTAGTGCTAGATACAGATCTGCATCTCGCTCTAGCTTTGGCTTAGGGAGCTTCTTCGCCTCGTATGGATAGTTCTCCTCGAAATAAAATAGACATACTGAGCATGAATCTATGATTTCTTTCATATATTGCAAGCGATACGAGTCGGGCGAATTTAATATAGCCGAGAATCTGCGCGCGTAGTTATATTTGAAGCCAAAAATATTTCTACTCCACCTCGTATATAGCCTGTCTATTCCGCTCGCGTCATCTAGCCTATGATGTCTTAGTTGCAAGCTCATATCGTAGCCTACCAGATTGATGTACGAGCGAAGGCTCTGCTCATCGAAGGCTATCGGATATGCGAGCAACTCTAACGAATTTAAATTGCTGAATATAAAAGTGTCCACCCCTTCGTATCTGACTAGTAGCCGTATCGCCTCCTTTAGATCGGGCAATAAGTCTGACTCGACTTCTGCTAAGGTGCGGGCAAAAAATGCACAACTCTTCATAAATTCTCCTTTTTGCTCTAGACTGATAGAAATAGATTATATCAAACTATCCTAAATGTAAAGATTTTTTTAGTCTCAAAAAATTGGTAAATAAATATGAAGTTTCGCTTGAAATTTACTGAAAATTTAGACATTTTCTCATATATTTTCGGTGAAAAATTTATTTGAAAAGAGTGAAAAAATTTTTTAATTTTGTCGAAAAGCCATCAAAAAATCGGGATAAACCCGATTATCTCTTGAATATTGGCTTGATGACGACATGTCTTTTCTCGCCCTCACCTGTAGATTCGGTCGTGACATCGTCTCGATTCTGCAAAGTGGTATGCACTATGCGACGATCATATGCGTTCATAGGATCTAAGTGAATATTTCGCTCGATCTTCACTGCCTGCTCGGCTGTCTTCAGCGCGAGATCTATTATGGACTGATTTCGATTCGATTTATATCCGTCTATGTCTAGATACAATCTGACCGCTCCCTCGCCTCTATTCTTCAGACCTGATAGGATCATCTGTATCGCCTGAATATTCTCACCATGATATCCGATCAGCTTGCCTACATTCTCACCTTTGATAGAGAACGATATAGCATTCTCCTCCACCGTGCTCTCTACTGTCGCGTCTGGATCCACGAGATGAGCTAGCCCCGACAAAAACTCTTCCCCGCGTGCCCTTAGCCTAGCCGTGTCGACCACTCGCTTTGCCTTCTTCTCTACTGGTGCACTCGACCCAGTATGCTCTGTCTCTTGCATGGTGATTTCGCTGACCTGACTCTCGTCCTCTGACTCTGACTTAGTCTCTATCTGACTGTCAGCCTCATACACAGTCTGATCAGCACGCTTTTCGGTCAATACTACCTTCGCTTTCTTGAATAATCCGCCTTCATCTAACACTGTGACCTCGACATCTTCGCGTCTCAGTCCGCATTCTAGCAAGCCGTTTTGAATGGCGATCTCCACATTTTTCCCTGTCGCTTCTATTCGCATATTTCTTCTCCTATTTTTTGTAATTTCTACTATATTCCACCACTTCGATCTTACGATTCTGCATGATGATCTCTTTGTCTGACTTGTTTTTATCTATCTTTCGCATGATGAGAGTAATGACTGTCGAAATGATAGCTGACATGAGTGAGTTCGTGATGATATATAAGGTAAACACCACATTCGAGGTCAATGCCAATATCAGCATAGTGAGAGGTATCACTGCCATCATGACCTTATTCATCATGTTTAGCTTCTGACCTTTAGGTGCTAGCAGTTTTGCTGACAAGAATTGCGTCAAGAATGATATGAGCACTGCAAAGATTATGACCACATAATATCCATTCACATCACTGCCGTCGCCCACAATGGCGCCCGTGATATAATCATATCTCGTGTGGGCTAGATCTCTATCTGCGCCCTCCAGTCCCATATGATCTGCATAATCATCAAAATCTACAAACTGACTGACATTAGTGTCTGACTTCCACACATTCTTGATCCATAGCCAGCTATTCTGCTTCTTCAGCTCATCATAGCTATTGCGTATCTCGAGAGTGATATATTCGTCCTTTTGCTCCTGAGTCCAGTCCGTCTGCGCCTCGGCATATTCTTCTGCCTGGACATATTCGGTCTCTAGGTCTCCATATGAGGTATACAATTTCTCATTACCATACGAACGAATGCTAGAGTACAAGGTGAATAGCACTACCATAGAGATGACGAGCGTGAGTAGCATGGTGATACACATTCCACCCACATTGACCTTGTATTTTTTATATAGATTATTCGTCTCTTGATTGAGCTTTACTTTGTCATTCTTATACTTTTCCTGCAGAGCGGTGAGCTCGGGCTGCATCACGCGCATCATTCGTGACTGCTTCTGTGACGCCGTCCTTTGCAATATATCTAGCGGGGACAATACTAGCTTTAGGCAGATAGTAAAAACTATGATTGCCCAACCGTAGTTCACAATCGCATTTGCAAAAAAATCTATGATATTACTCCAAAAGCCCCCTGATAAGAGCATAGTATTCAACATTTCCATTTATAATTTCCTGATAAATTTAGTCTGACGAAATCGTATCCCGCCTTGTGATTCGGTCTGCAACGAGCGAGTCTCTTTATCGCATATATTCCGCCTATTATCGCACCAAACTCACGAATGCTATCCAGCGCGTATTTGCTACAAGTCGGGATATAGTGACAGCTACCATGCAGTGCATATCTCACTATACCGCGATATATTAGCAATAAGAATAGACATATCAGAGTCAATGGATATGTGAGAATGTAATAAAATCGAAACATCTCCTCTCCTACGAATACCAAAACGGATAATGCCTCAGTATTCTATCTCAATTCCCCTTTCTGTCATCAGACTGATTCAATGTAGTCGGCTTATTCTCCTTGCTCGCCTTGTGCTCGGCACTGATCGAGCTGCCCCGCTCAGAAGCCGATCTCGGTCGCAATAGACCTTTCTTAGAAAAGGTAGATAGTATCTCGCGAGCGATATCATTAGATGATTTGTCCACTGCGCTAGCACGCGCGGTGATGACATAATTTTTCGTCGCGATCTGGTCTAAATTCAATCTAAACGCCTCGCTGATGATCCGCTTCACTCGACTGCGCACTACGGAATTGCCCACCTGCTTGGACACTATGATCCCTATCTTGGGATAAGGAAGATAGGTCTTGACATAATGCACCATAAAGCTAGGAGCGTGCGCCACTTCACCTTTTCTGTAGATGTAATTAAACTCTTTTCGTTTCTTCAATCGGTTAATTCTACCTAACATACCGACCGCCTTATTTGGTCAATTCTTCTCTTCCTTTGTTTCTGCGTCTCTTCAACACTCTTCTTCCAGACAAAGTCTTCATGCGCGCTCTAAAACCGTGCACTTTACTGCGTTGTCTCTTCTTTGGCTGATAAGTCTGCTTCATAAGTCTCTCCTTTTATAAAATTGTACTAAGTAATGATAACAAAATTTTATCCTATTGTCAATAATTAGCATGAAAAAAACTCGTTCGACAAAAAATTTGTCTCATCGAGCAAAAAACGCGTATTGTCGCAAAAAATATCATCGATATCTCTATCAATATTCTTAGCTAAAATCTGCGAATTGTAGGATAATATTATTTGCTAGAGAAGATGCAGTAGAGCGTGAGATCTACGATGATATCTTCTGGCACAAAAGTATTCTGAATGCTATCCGCTACGCTAGCTGATTTCATCATCATTTCCGCCCCGTCATAACGCGTATTCGAAATATGCTCCCCTGCGTCGAATGGAGTCAGGCTCACTTTCTCGCACTTATTTATGGTCGTACCGCTCGCTTTTGCTATCGCTTCTGCCCGCGCTTTTGCCTTTTTGAAAGCCTCTTGAATACACTCATTTTTCGCAGTCTCATCGTCTCTTAGCGCAAAAGTGATGGTATATTTAGGTGGGTTCTTTAGGCTAGCGAGCTCTGCCATGATCTTGGTCATCTTCTCGATGTCATATTTAGTATCGAGTCTCAGCCTCTGGCTGTATACGAAGCCATTGTTTATATTTTTCTTGCTCGCATAGTCATATTTTATATCTTCATAGACACGAAAGGTGCGCGTCTTGATATCCGACTTCTTATATCCCAACGACTGCATGAATGAGAAAAATCTATCCACTTCAGCACTGCCGAGAGTCATCACCTTTTCGTATGTCTTCTCGCGAATCTCATAATTAAAATCAAAATGTATCACCTCGGGAGAAAATGCTCTCTCCGCTCTTCCCTCTACATATATCTCCATATTTACCCCTTTTATATTATCAAAACTAATACGATTAAATGCTTTGACGATACAAATATTTATGTAATAATCGCGCCTATTTATTTCGCTTTTTATACACCTTTTCTAGATCAATCTTATTTAGCTCTTCATTGATCTCCGAGATCAATCGCCTATGTGTGCTCGTCAGCTCGCGATGATCCTCGAGATATTCGATGATGTCCGCCGTGTCCACGATGAGCCTATCCTTTCGCTCGGGTGGAAGGCTAGCTGAGTCGAGTATATTTGCTAGTCTATCTGCGAGCTTGACCACCAAGGCATAGCTGGACATATCCTCCATCTTTCGCTTGAGATAATTGCTCTTGCCTATCAAAAGTGGCACATATGACGCGGTGGTCACCTCCATCACCATACTCGCCACCATCTCACCAAACTCGTCCTTTAGCTCCTGATAAGAGGTGTATGTATCTTCGAGCGTGTCATGTAGGAGCGCCGCTGCGACGATATAGTCGATATCCGCCGACTGCTTCACACGGCGCACGATCTCTGCCACTTTGATCGGGTGCACTATGTAAGGAGTCTTGCCGTCAGCGCGGAATTGCCCAGCGTGTTTTTTCGTAGCAAAATCTAATACATAATCATAATCTATATTCATAATGACCACCTTTTCATCAGTTCGTTTTGACTAAATTTCGACAAATGTTTCACTATCCTTTCAGCCCGCGCGACTGTCTATCCATATCTTCTACCACGATGTCATATATCTCGCCTAAACTAGCACAGTACTCTAATACTTGCCATGGCTCATTGGTGTGGAAATGGATCTTGATGAGCGTGCTATCTCCCACTGCGATCAGACAATCTCCCTTAAAATTCTTCATAAAATAGTCATGAATCTTGTCTTCGTCTAGCCCGTTTCCTTCGATAAGCAACTGCGTGTCATATCTATATTCTATCATAATATTCTCCTTTAGTACCTTGCCTTGATTATGCAACAAGTAGAGATTTTTGTAAAGTAAATTAGATGAATTTTTCTATTTTTGTAGATAGATAAATTTTTGTCGAAAATGCTGTGTATGATTAGACATCTCTCATCTATTAGGATAAAGCGCAAATGTTTATGACCGAAAATAGTTATTAAAAAATATAAATCTGATATGCAACATCTTCGATATATTTTACTTTTTTCTCACTATCCTATATAATACATGAAAGGAAATATTATGTGGCATGATTATGACGAGCGAGCGGGCGAATATGGTGTGCATGATCCCGCGATCATAAAGGACAAGGGCGAATATTATACTATATCTACGCATGGATTCTATCAATTTCGACATTCACGCGACCTTATAAATTGGACAGACGAAGGCAAGAGTTGCTTCGACAGAGAGTCTATCTCGCGAGAGCTGAGCGAGGGGATCAAATATTGTGGAGTGAGCGTACCGAGCGGGCGAAATATGGGCTCGCCATTTTGGGCTCCTGACATCATCAAGATCGGGGGTAAATACCACCTATACTACTCGATATCCTCGTTCGGCAGTACGCAGAGCTATATCGGGCTAGCGGTGAGCGACTCGCTCATGGGAGAATATAAGCATGTCGGAGCTGTACACAAGTCGCATGCGGGAGCGTTCGACCAGCCTAACGCTATCGATCCATGCGTGAAATTCGACAAATCGGGCAGGCTATATTTGGTGTATGGCAGTTTTTTCGGTGGAATATATATAAAAGAGTTGGATAGCTCGAGCGGACTAGCAAAAACAGACGCACTGGGCACTCGCATTGCGGGCGGACAGGGCGCACCGATAGAGGGTGCATATCTCATATATAATGAGGAGACTGATTATTATTATCTGTTCTTGTCATACGGGAGTCTCGCCGACAGCTATAATGTGCGAGTCGGTAGATCGCGAGACATACTCGGTACATACCTTGATCCTAGCGGACGCGCGCTCACGGACGGCGATTGGGACAGGACGGGCGGAATGATCATCGCAAATTATCACTTTGCTCATCAGTCGAATACCTACACCGCACCCGGACACAATAGCGTGCTTCAGGACGGAAAGCGCTATTTTCTCATTCACCACACTAGGTTAAATGGGAATCCTGGACCGCACTATCTCAATGTCCGCTCACTTGCCTTCAATCAGCAGGGGTGGCCAGTCGCACTACCCGCAAGATACTCAGGCGAAAAAATCGGTAGAGTGCGAGACGAAGAGATCGACGGCGAATATAATGTGATAGTACTAAAAAAGATCACTTCGCGTGCGACGAATGAGAGCAGTCAAACTAAGATCTCACTAAATAAAAACCTTAATAGAAAAAATCAATATATCGAATATATCTACAATAAAAAGACCTATTATGGAGTCATCTCGCCAATATACGACGAAGGATTAGCTCGCGAGACGATCGCATTCTCTGCTATGGCGGATGACGGCGAAGCTATCTATGCTATAAAGGTGAAATAGAGTCACTGTGTCTAGATGTCACTAAGACCTACTAGTGATTTTAAAAATATATTTCTATCAATTTACTTAATATTAGATTTTTCAATATTGTCACCTATATATATCTGGATCTGATAGTCCCAGTGAAGTATCCCTGATAGCACTATTAGTTCTATCACATATTGTGGTTTTACTAGATATTTTTCCTTTGCGATATTTGACATGTTTTCGTGCTACTTTGTCTGATAATTCACCGATATATTTTCCGATCATATTTCCCCAATTTTTATACCAAAATATTTTATCACCTTTGAATAGAAAAATCAAATATTATTTAAAATTTAGCTTTGACCTTTTGCTTGACTATGTTAGTGGCAATGATAAAATAAATATCCTTTAGCCCCGCATTAGAATTAAAACAAAAATTAGAGAGTATAGACAATTTTAATCAGTTTTATTTAATCTCGAGTAATACTCTTTTGCCTTATCATATAATTCGTCTTTTAATAGCTCTCGTGCCTGCCTATTGCTCTGAAATATCTCTAATACATAGCGCTTGTCATAATTTTCGACAAAATACTTTGTGATCAAATAATACGCGCCATATGAAATATCCTTTCGGTGCAGTATGTCCTCTATCGAAAAATCAAATGGGATATACTTATTCTCCCATTGCCCACTGAGATAAGTGGCGATCCCCTCTGATAGATAGCGTTCGGTGTAACTACAAGCATGCTCCTTATTGAATATCTCATTTACGAAATGCACATATTCGTGAAGTATCGTCTTTCTATAGTACTCCACCGCCTCATCAAAGGGAACATCTTTGTAGCGGTGAGTCGTGCTTTTGTAGTCATGAAGAGATAGAAAAGTGATCACTCCATTTTGATAATTTCCGATGAAACTACCGGGGATAGCCAGGTCGCCGGGTAGCGAGCGAGCTTTCCTATACAGGTCGTCGTACTCTTTCTTCGTAGGAATGATATTGATGATCACCTTTGCTTTTGGCTTAAATACCTCAAAGAAATCATACACCTCATGTGCGTGCGTGTCTAAGTGAGCTATGAGCCCGTCTATCAGATCTTCATCCCCTTTTTGAAAATTAAAAACCGCGCTATCGCATTCTCTCTGCATCTTCTCTCCCTTATATTTTCTACAATATTGTCTACGAATGTGTTATAAACATCTATACATGTTCACCTATTATCCACCTAAATAGGCGATAGATCAGCTCTATCTAGATTGATCATTTTGTCGCTGTGATCGTGATCAAAAGTGTGGACTGAAAGTCAAATATCTTTTCATTCGATAGATACATTCTCACCCGCTCTTCATACTGTCTCTTTAGCGTAGAGAGCAATGTATTTCTCATCTCTTTTTGATTCGTCGCACGCTGTAGACTGAATAGCGCATAATATAGCTTGCACCTGTAGTTTCGCTCTATCTGCTTTAGCGCGATAGTGCGATCTTTCTCAATATCAGGCATGTAGTAAATGACCCTATCGTATTTAAAGTCAATGTCTCTGAATTTATATTTATGTAAACGCCTCATGGTCATGTCTGGATCTTCGAGATATTTCGCTACGGTCGCCTGTGGCTCGAGCTTTAGGCTAGCATATATGTCGCCGATCTCGTCTTCTAATACGGTAAAGGGTTTGTCATTTTTTCTCACCATATCCACTCTCGTGATGACTAATTCTCCACCCGCTTTCAATACTCGCCTTTGCTCACGGATAAAGTCGTCAAACGGGACATGCTCGACCACTGTATGCGAATATACGAGATCAAATGTCTCGCTCTCAAAAGGTAGTGAGCGGACATCTGCGACCGAGTATCTCACATCTAGATTTAATTCTCTACATTTTTCTCTAGCAAAATTGATATGATTTTCATCTAGATCGATCCCGTACACTTCGCAATCAGGAAAATACCTTTTGATCATATTGGTGAAGTGCCCGCCACCGCACCCGATCTCTAAAATCTTCATACCATTTTTTACTTTCAATCGGTCAAACCAAAAGTCCTTATTTTCGTCATTAAACCTTTCCTCTCGCGA